>JBAWXY010000073.1:0-12080 GCA_037143835.1 Bacteroidota bacterium | reverse complement strand
TTTTCCTCAACTATCTCAAGTGGGATGTTATTTGATTCTGCAAAACTGAGAATCTCATCCTTTATCTTTTCATTTATCTCATGATAGGTAGTACCGAAACGGAGCAGTATCCTCTTTTTTGACTTCAAAAAGAAGATAAGATTCAGTGGAAATAATTCTATTTTTTCAATTTCATATGAACTCATCTCAACGAGTGGAAGTATAGGATTTTTCTTAAGCCGGATGTAGCCAGGAGCAATTTCAATAAATCTGGTTGCACGACCCAACCCCGACCATATCTGGTAAAAGCCAAATCCTGTAAGGAAAATAATAGTTATCCAGAGTGTCCCGTCGGCTTTTAATGACTTGATATTAAAGGAGAACCAATAGATTGCAACAGCAATACAAACGACACCGAATAGTATCCGGATTATTTTTACAAGTCTGTTGTTTTCATTTGTACCCAGAGAAAAATATTTTATTTCCATTTTTAATTATTTCCGGCAATTTATTCTTTTTTTCCGAATACAGGCAATAGTCAATATTATTGACTGAAAATTCATTTGACAATAAGAAAATTATATATTTTTATGAGTTGATTATATTAAAATGGTCTCTATCAAATGAGGTCCCTGCAAATATTTACGATCTTTCGGTTTAATTATTTGATTATTACATATATAAAAGACTTCAAACTTTATTAATTTAAGAAATTATGAAAAAACTATTGATTATCACCGTTATGTTGTTCACTTATGCTTATAGTTCAGGACAGGAACAACAAAGGACTGCGCCTGCAACACCACGACCTGTTGATCCCAATAGAATGACTCCCGGGATGACAGAGATTTGGGATCCTGAAGTGAAGATTATTCAACCTGGAGCAGCAGACCGTGATGCTCCTTCAGATGCTATCGTATTATTTAATGGTAATGATATAAACTCAGAGTGGACAGATAATCAGGGAAATCCTTCAAAGTGGATTGTTCAGGATGGTTCATTGATAAGTGTCAGGGGAGCAGGTGTGATCAAATCAAAAAGAAAATTTTCCAACTTCCAGTTGCATATTGAATGGAAGACACCATCTGAAGTGACCGGCGAAAGTCAGGGAAGAGGAAACAGTGGAGTTTTTTTACAGGAGCTTTATGAAGTTCAGGTTCTTGATAGTTATAACAATCGTACCTATCGTCATGGTCAGGCAGGCAGTTTGTATAAGCAACACGCTCCTCTGGTAAACGTTTCCAGAAAACCGGGAGAATGGCAATCATATGATATTATTTACACTGCTCCGACTTTTAATAATGATACTACAACATATTATACTCCTCCAAGGGTTACAGTTCTTCATAATGGAGTTTTGATCCAGAATAATGTAAGTTTGAGAGGGCCAACTGAATATATAGGAATTCCTGAATATTTCATTAAGAAACATGGACCTGCTAGTCTTGTCCTTCAGGATCATGGTAATCCGGTTGCCTATAAAAATATCTGGATAAGAGAATTGTAGTTTTCTTATTATATAATTGATCATGTTATTAAATATGGTTTATAAAGGCAAAAGTTAATTTTAAATTATTAATTTTATCGATCAATAATAAATTTTAATCTACCTGACAATGAAAGAAAATTCAAAAAACATTACACGCCGGTCATTTGTTGAGAGAACCGGTGCTGTTGCTGCAGGTCTGACTATACTTCCAGGCTCAGTTATGAGTGGCTTTGGCTACAGGGCTCCCAGTGACAAGCTGAATATTGCTGTTATTGGTATTGGTGGTATGGGTAATTCAAACCTGAAAGCTGTTGCTCCAACTGAAAATATTGTCGCTCTCTGCGATGTTGACTGGGGGTATTCAAAAAAGGTATTTGAAGCAAATCCAAATGCAAAAGCTTATTGGGATTGGCGAAAGATGTATGATGAAATGGGTAAATCAATTGATGCAGTTATTGTTGCTACTGCTGACCATTCTCATTGCGTTGCAGCATCAAATGCAATCACGATGGGCAAACATGCTTATGTTCAAAAACCATTAACACACTCCGTTTATGAGTCAAGGTTATTGACCAAACTGGCTGCCAAACATAAGGTTGCCACACAAATGGGTAATCAGGGTTCATCGGGCGAAGGAGTTAATCTTACAGTTGAATGGATACAGAATGGTGAAATTGGTGAAGTAAAAAAAGTTGAAGCATTTACCGACCGTCCGATATGGCCACAAGGACTAAACCGCCCAAAAGGTGAATGGGTTCCTGATACACTTAACTGGGATCTCTTTATTGGTCCTGCACCAATGCGTCCTTATAATAGCATTTATACTCCATGGAACTGGAGAGGCTGGTGGGATTTTGGTACAGGCGCTCTTGGCGACATGGCTTGCCATATTATGCATCCGATTTTTAAAGGTCTGAAGTTGCAGTATCCGATCAAGGCACAGGGTAGCTCAACCCTTCTGCTGACCGACTGTGCCCCTAATGCACAAATGGTAACTCTGACTTATCCGGAAAGAATCGTACCTAAAAGCTCAAAAATTAAATATCCCCAGGTTGAAGTGATTTGGTATGATGGTGGATTACAACCTCCAAAACCTGCAGGATGGCCTGCCGGGAAAAATATGAATAATAACGGTGGTGCTGTCATTTTCCACGGTTCAAAAGATACCCTTATCTGCGGTTGCTATGGCAGAGACCCGTGGTTATTATCAGGCCGTGTACCGGTTGTTCCAAAAACCGAACGCAGGGTTGAAGGCGGAAAACATGAAATGGACTGGGTACGTGCATGTAAAGAGAGCCCCGAAAGCAGAGTTCTTTCAAAATCTGATTTCTCAGAAGCCGGACCATTCAACGAGATGGTTGTTATGGGTGTTCTTGCTGTCAGACTTCAGGGGTTGAATAAAGAACTCGAATGGAACGGAGAAAAAATGGAGTTCACAAATATTGGCGATAATGACACGGTAAGACTCACAATTTCAGATAATTTCACAATCATAGATGGTGATCCTAAATTCGACAGGCCAAACATTCAGCTGAATGCAAAACAGTTTGCTGCTGAGATGGTTAAGCATACTTACCGCAAAGGCTTTACATTACCTGGTATTCCGGTGTAATTAAAGGCTCTTTAATCTTATTTTAATAAGAAACATTTAGGGGCTGGATCGTATGATTCAGCCTCTTCTCTTTACCCCCCAACCCCCTTTAACCCAATCTCTGCTGCCACCGTTCTCATACCCATTATACAATCTGTAATCAGATCATCGAGACTAACACCAAGCATTTCAGCCCCTTTTTCTATTACCGACCGGTTAACACCTGCAGCAAATTTTTTGTCATTCCATTTCTTTTTTACAGATCTTGCTTCCATGTCCATTACACTTTTTGAAGGTCTGACCAGTGCACTTGTTGCAACCAGACCGGTAAGCTCATCAATTGCAAAGATTGTCTTTTCAAGCAATGATATGGGCTTAACATCTGATGCCAAACCCCAGCCATGGCTCAGTGCTGCCCTTATATATTCTTCCGGCCAGTTGTTATCTTTCAGAATCTTTTCAGTCATTGTGCAATGCTGATCAGGATACATCTCATAATCAAGATCGTGAATTAATCCTATTATTCCCCATTTCTCCTCATCTTCTCCCGATTTTTTTGCCATATAAATCATAACACCTTCAACTGAAAGTGCATGCTTTAAAAGACTCTCCGATTTGTTGTATTTTTTGAACAAATCAAAAGCCATATCACGGGTAGGCGTTGTGGTTGACATAATTACAGGGATTATTTAAGATAGAAACTGAAATACGTTAATAATTGATTTTTAGAACAGGTATAGTTTTATTAATTGTAACTCCCCTGATATTAAGATAATATAGTGAAGGCAATAATCTGACATCTGCAATAATTATTGTATTCTTTCCGGTGATGATATCTTTTTCAACGTTATATAATTTAACTCCGGAAACGTTGGTAATTGATATCTGAAGTTTGTCAGCAACCCGGGAATTGATAATTATGGTAAACTGATCTGCAAACGGATTCGGAAATACAATTAATGGCTCGGGGATTTCGGTAATTATCTTCAATGTGTCATTTAAAATGTAATCATCGTTATTATCAACGAAATAAGTAATGATTTTATAAAAGCCATATTTTGACATATCAGTTTTTGTCTTGAATGAAATTGTAACCGAATCACCGTAAGGAATCACCGTATTTTCGAAAAATTGTTTTACAGGGGAGAATTGATCATTTACTTTATAGGCCAGATTAAAGCCATTTATAACTTCTTTGCCAATGTTCAGAACTTTTACAATTACTGTTCCTTGTCCACTTTGATCCCTTTGAACAGGTACAACTATCCTGGCAACCTGGAGGTCTTTATTGATGTAGCTGACTGAACCTGGCCCTGCAAAATCAATCATATCGATCCAGGCACAATCTGAGCCATCTGAAAGAGATGGGTCCTTTTTATATATCCATTCCATTTTATTTAGTCCGGCTGGAACAGGAATAGCTTTTTTTGTCCATGGTATTCCTCCCGATTTTTTGAATACCTCTATGTCATTAAGTCTGAATGAAAGGTAATCACCGTCAGCTTCAGATGATACTCTATAAAAGAACTTAACAGAATCGGCTATTGCGTAGACGGTTCTTAGTATTAAGGAAGTGGATCCGTTATGGGAGATAGCACCCGATTTTGCAGAAAAACTACCATCATAAGAACTCGTTCCGGTTATGGACCATGGTATTGAACTGATATTGATCCATGGAAAGATATTAAATGATGATGCTTCAAAACTCTCCCTTATCCTGCCGACTCTGAACGAGAAATCTTTGCTAATAAGGAATGGGCTGCAATCAAGTGTTGATGAAACTGAGATGAAACTGCCGGATGAGACTATCTCTGATAGTTTTACCATTATCGGAATATCTGTGATCTCACCAAATCTCAGGATGCCTGATTTGACTCTTGGTTCTAAAATAGTAATATCATTATCCGGACTGACAATGCTAAATTGTCCGGAAATATTGCTGCTTCCCTGGTTACGAACCTTGAAGACGAGTTTAAAAGTTTCTCCGGGATCGGCAATGTGGTCGCCATTTCCTAAGACTGTATCATCAATTATACAACTTATTATCTGGAGTATAGGTGCATGAACACAGATATCAATAGTGTAATGTTTCTCTGAATTCTGATCTTTCAGAATCAACTTAATTGTTACTACTTCCTTATCAGGAACATTATCGGAAATAGTAATACCCAGATTATATAAAAGAACAATATCTGATCTGGCTGGCAAAGTTCCGATAAATGCTGAATCACTGTTAATTGTTATCCAATCTGAGGTTGATGATATTTTGGCATACAGGTTACTGGCATATGTTAAACCAAGGTTGCTCACTTTAAGGTTCAGGTAAAATGTCTCTCCATTGTCAGCCCGGCCATTGCCATTTCCCTCACTATCATTTATGCTGGTGGATGTAAGATTAATGAACTCCTTTTTGACATCCGAAAAACGAATCGTCTTGATGACAGGTACTTTGTTCTGACCTGTTATTACAATCATGCAGGAATCATTTGACAACCCTGGCATATCAAGAACAACTGATCCGGTGGCACTTGAATATGATGCATCCCAGAGAGTATCAAAATGCGACACAGCTACATAAGCGAACGGTTCAATATTCAGTGAAAGTGATTTTATCCCGTTTGGAAGTGTATCGGGTAATGAAATATTAAAAGTACCAGGTATTCCTAATATGGGAATAACACTTGGATCTCCCACGAGGTTATAGGTCTCCCAGTAATACTTCTTCCATGTGCTTGTACTTGCGCTGACAGCAAGATTTCCGGCATAATTAACCTGTCCCATTGTGAAATACCAGTCAGAAGCAGGTTCCCCGTGGGTATGAAAAAGTCGGTCGTAAGCTCCAAGCCCTGTTGTGAGATAGGTAGGATCAGCAGAAGGGGTTCCGGGTCCGACGGCCCAGTAAAAATCCTCATCCCAGTACGTGTCATTCGAGCATCCTATAAAGCCTATTGCCCCCTTTTCACCAGTCACCACCATTTTATTTCCAAATGAAGAAGCAGTATTAAACTGGGCGGTTCTGCAGGCATTGCTGATTACAAAAGGATACATGTTTTTATTCTCAAAAGCTGGTATGTCCGGAACCTTTATATTAAGATGCAACCATCCTGCAACTTCACCATGTCCGGTATAATTAATGAACGAGACACCTTTTTTTAGAAGCTTTAAGATTGAATCCCTGGCCGTGTATGACTTGGGATAATAAAAGTGGTATTCATCAATTTTATTGATTTTTGTCAGATAGTTTGATACAGCATACTTTACCTGTCCGTTCATTTGATTTGCATAAATTGCTTCGTATCCGGCAGTGGCAATTACCCGTGAATAGAATTTATTAGTATCGGCAAATTCAAACTTCTCATACTGAATTATTTTTTTGATCACAGATTTTAATTCAGTTGTGTCGGCAACAGGCAACCTACCGATATACATTTCAGGAATATAATCACCATTACCGTCAAATTCACCGTAATACATGTCGGTAACATTTCCGGTCGTCCCATACCCATAATATGGTACTTTGGTCACGTCTCCGATAATCAACAGGTATTCAGGAGGAGGGTCGCTTTCGGATGAAGCACGGTAAATTTTTGTCAGAGTATCCTTCAATTGAGTATAACTATTTCCTGCCAGACCTGTTCCTTTATACAGGACATTAAGTTTATAACCTTTCTGCGTTTTCCATCTGAAAAAAGGCTCAAGGTGCTTTCTGAAAGCAGTATCGGTAATGATTACCATCTTCACAGGCTGGTCAGAGTAACCCGGAATCACATCCTCAGGATTATAGTTAAGTACCCCTTTATCAAGTGATTCATTAAAAAGTGTCGATTCCGGGAAAAGAGCTTTTGATTCAATATTTTCTGTATATGAAAAAGTTATCTCAATCTTCATGGAGGTAATAACCTCGAGCACGTTCGAATGTGGATTATATCTTACCGGGTAAACAAACAGGTTCGCCAGTTTTTTATTCCTTACTGTACCTAATGATTCAATCTTTACAGTGTCAGATGAGATGATTCCCCTTACCGCATACACCGTTTTATCAAACAGAAACTCAGGTTTCTTTCGCTGGACTTCCTTTATTTCACTTTCCTGTACCGGGAAAAGAATACCTTCAATTTTTTTTCCCGAAGGATTGATTCTGGATGATCGGACTTTAGAAATCTTCACTTTGTATTCAGATCCTTCAGGAATTGAGATCAAACGGCTTAATACCGGAAGCTCAGGTTTACCCGGAGTGGCAGAGGGTAAATGACCTGGTATGGAGACACGGTAAAAAGAACCATTTTCATTGATAATACTTTCAACGTTAAGTTCTGATATTGAATAATTTAAGATAAGTGATTGGTTTTCGGTAATGACATCACTCTTCTTCAAATCACCATCAAGTTGGTATTTGAAACTTCTTCCTGCCTGACCACCGGCTGATGCTGAAAAAAGCAGAAAAACTGCTAAAAAAATAGCCTGTTTATTTTTCCCTAAACGCGTCAATGTTAATTAATTAACACTATAACCTAAATTCTGATGGCAAGTTATTAAAAATTCAAGATATAATGAATATGACCAGATAAAATTTGATTAAAACATAAAATTCGTATTTTTATGGCTGAATTTGTATATTGTGAATTCAAAATTATGCTATTATGATCAACTGTTATTTAACCAGAGTTTTAAGAGTCTTTCTAACCATAAATCTTGTTGCAATGGCCTTCCCGGGTTTTTCTCAGGACCTTCCTGCAATTGACAAAATAAATACTTCTGCAGGAATAGTTGAAATACACTTTATCGGACATGGATCGCTCATGTTTAAAGTAAATAGTTTTATTATTTATATTGATCCGGTTCGAAGCTCGGGTAACTATGATTACCTTCCAAAAGCCGACCTTATTTTAGTTACTCATGAGCATGGTGATCATCTCGATGCCAAATTAATTAATGACCTTCAAAAACAAGGAACAGTGTTGTTCTGTAACGAAAATTCTGTTTCAAAAGTTTCATGGGCAAAGGCTATGAAGGCAGGCGACATGCAAGAAATCAATAATATTAATATTGAAGCCGTAGCTGCATATAATATTGTTAATGAACGTGCACCAGGTCAGCCTTTTCACCCGAAAGGAGCAGGGTTAGGATATATCCTTACAGTTGGTGATAAAAGATTTTATATTGCAGGAGATACTGAAAACACACCTGAAATGAAAGCGCTCAGGAATATAAATGTTGCTTTCCTCCCGATGAATCTTCCCTACACCATGACTCCTGAAATGGTTGCTGATGCAGTACGGGCGTTTAAACCGGAGATTTTATACCCATACCATTTTGGAGACACTAACACTGATGAAATTATAAAACTTTTAAAGGATACTAATATTACCGTTCGAATCAGAAACTTAAAATAAATGAGATATCATGAAAAGCATAAACAGGAGAGGTTTTCTTAAAACAGGAATAACAGGTGCCGCCGGAATAGTGGCTTTGTCACCTTCATTAGTTTCAGCTGTCGAATCTTCAGTCCAGGAGAAGAATACTATCTATAGAACCCTTGGAAAAACAGGTCTGAAGGTCCCGGTAATCAGTTTTGGAGTAATGAGAGCCGATAATCCAAATCTCTGCAAGGCTGCCTATGAAAAAGGGATTAAGCTTTTTGACACAGCTAACGGATACCAGAATGGCAATAACGAGACAATGCTCGGAAATCTTTTGAAAGATTACCCCAGAAACTCATTCCTTCTTGCTACAAAAGTAAAACCAATTGGTACTGACAGAGAAGGCAAACCTTCAGACCAGACAACAGCTGAAGATTTTCTTGCAAAATTCAATACCAGTCTTTCCAGACTAAAGATGGATTATGTTGATATTCTGTATATTCATGATATGCGCAATCCGGAAATGCTTGAATATAAGCCTATTATTAATGCCCTTAAAAAGCTTAAGAAAGATGGTAAGATAAAGTTTATGGGGTTCTCAACTCATATTAATGAACCGGTAGTTATTAATGCTGCTGCTGCAACGGATACCTGGGATGTAATCCTGACATCCTATAATTTTAAGCAGACCTATATCAGTGAATTACAAAGTGCAATTAAGAAGGCCAATGAAGCAGGAATCGGTATTGTAGCAATGAAGACATTAGCCGGTGGCGGATTTCTCGACAAGGAAAAAACCAAGCCGATCAATTCTACAGCTGCTTTGAAATGGGCGTTATCAAATCCTGATATTACTACAACAATTCCAGGCATGACAGACTTTGATCAGCTTGATCTTAATGTCAGGATTTTGGCTGACATTACAATTACAGATGCTGAGAAGAAAGATCTGATGATCGCAAGCGCTGAAACCGGCCTTTACTGCACCGGCTGCACTAAATGCATTACGGCATGTCCGATAAATCTACCGGTTCCTGATCTTATGAGAGCATATATGTATGCTTATGGTTATTCAAACCCGGCTATGGCCTACTCATTGCTTGGTGAGCTGGGTACGACTGATAATCCCTGTAAAGAGTGTAACACCTGTAAAGTAAATTGCACAAAAAACTTCAATATAAAAGAGAAAATTGCAGATATATCACGGCTTGTAAATGTTCCTGCAGATTTTCTGGCTTAAAAATATATACAAGTGGAGGTGGTGGGTTTTGAGACAACCTCATAATTATAAATTAATTCTTCAATAATGAGAAACAAGATTCTTATTGGATTTTTCCTGATTTTACTTTCCGGATCAGCTTTTGCACAGGAGTTTGCCTTACCCGAACTTGCAGGTTATAAAAAGACTACCAAGTACCCTGTCTTTGTTCCTGAGAACCTTTGGGATTTTATAAACGGCGCTGCTGATACATATCTCGCCTACGGGTTCGTTGATCTGCATGTTGCAGAATATAAAAAGGGCAAGAATGTAATTAAGCTCGAATTATACCGCCATAGTGATAATACCATGGCCTTTGGAATATATTCAACTGAACGCTCACCTTCCTTCAGATTCATGAATCTTGGAGCCCAGGGATATATAGCTGATGGTGCAATAAATTTCTTTAAAGGAAATTATTATGTCAAGATCAGGACCTATTCGAAAAGTGAAAAAACATTACAATCTGCTGAATCATTAGCTCTTAGGGTTGCTAATATGCTGGAGGGAGGTTCCGAAATGCCTGCCGTGCTTTCTAAGTTCCCTGAAATTGGAAGAAAGATGAACGAGGAAACTTATATAAATGAGAGTGTTCTGGGACATAAGTTTTTAAACAAAGCATATAAAGCTATTTACGAAATAGGGACTGATAATTTTTCAATCTTTATAATGGAAAACAGTTCCACCGAAGAGGCAAGGAAGTCTGTAGAAGTTTATCTTGCAGCAACAGGAATAGATGCTGTAGAATCGGGGAGTGGCAAATATATGTTAAAAGACGGGTACAACGGAACTGTTTTCCTGGCCTGGAAGGATAATTTAATTGTTATTATTTCTGGTCTGTCGAAAGATCAGACTGAAATTGCAGACCGATACACTTCGGAAATTCTTAAATAGTTTTCAGGAAAACCATTCTCTTTCCCGCTTTTTAAGATCTCCAAGTATCTCATTGGCTGTATTCACATTGTCCACAACCTGAAAATCAAACATCCCGACAGCAATGAAGTCGGCTCCGTTTTCAAATGCGAAGCGGAATCCGTCCTTTGGTTGTATAGCTCCGGCTGCCAATACCTTAAAAGCTATCCAAGGTTTATTCACCTCTTTCATAAACTCAATGGTACGTAAAGGAAAAAGATCCCACATGTTATCATGATTTTTGTTGTGATCAGATGATGAGTTTCGAATTATGCTGTATTCTTCACGATTCTGTTCCGGATGTGCAGACCAGTATTTATCGTGATGGAAAGTCTTGACATAAAAATCTGCAGGTATCCCTTCTCTTTCACAAGCCTTAATTGTCTCTAACGAATGTGCGCCAATACCGGCAAGGAAGCCTTGTTTTTTAATATATTCAATAGCTTTTGCCAGCATTTCGATCTTCCCTCCCAATACATAACTGTCGCCTTCATTACCCTGGATATATAACGCTGTGGTTCCACTATCAATTGCCATGTTTATATCCGAGAAAAAATCTTTTTGTGGCAACATCGCCTGGCAAATCGATTGAATCTTACCATTATATATATTCTTATATTTATTAAGAGCCGGATAAAATTGAGTCACCATAAAGGTTGTATTGATTCCTGCCTGCTCTGCCAGGTAAAAAGTCTCAATTATTTTTCTCTCATTATTATAAGCTTTGAAGAGAGTATTGGCATAAATAAGATCACGGGCATGCGCCCAACCTCCGATAAGGTTGCAACCCATTATCATCCTGCTAACAGTGAGGTTGCCAAGTTTCCCTTCAGGTAATTTCCCTTTGAGATCTTTTATTTGTTTATAATCAACTTTGATCGTTGCACCGGAAACAGCATCCGGACCTACCTCTGCCAAATTTTTTACAAATGCTCCTGCAAATACTGCCAGGAAGGGAATTCCTGCAAGTCCTTTCAGTATTTCCCGTCGGGTATTACTTTCCTGAGTGTCAGATTCTTCCCGCAGGTCTGGTTTTTCCTGAAAAACATTTTTTTTCTTTTTCCGCAACAAATCTAATCCGAAGAACTGACCTGATTGAGTCATGGCCAGAAGAATCAACGCAAACATTTCAACAAGATTCTTATTCACTATCAGATAGTTGCCTTCAGATAGTGCTCCATAACTATACCCTCCGAATGGAGGATATGCTAAATAGTACATCAGTAACATTACCACTCCACTCCACGATGCAAGCCTGGTAAAAAGACCAAGGATTAGTGCAAGTCCGATCAGTGTCAATCCATACGCGTTTGCTGCATCAATGATCCACATACCGGTATCACCCGAAGCCATCCATCGGAAAAGATCACCAAATATCCACCTGGAACCCTCGAGGAATTGCCTGGCTGACCAGGAAGGATTCAGAAGTTTTATTAATCCTTCGTATAGAAAATGCCAGCCTATTACGATTCTGAGAAGTGCAAGAAAAAC
>JBAWXY010000072.1:0-12100 GCA_037143835.1 Bacteroidota bacterium | reverse complement strand
TTTTCTCTAAAACAAGTGAATTGATTCTTTTAAAAAATTACCTCCACACCTGCTTTTCTCATATCGGTTTATATTATACCCGCAAGTAAGAAGAGTCTCATGTGTAAAATGCATTTTTTTTTACCGGATGATTTTATTTCTTTGACCGGATTATCGCAGCGAGCTTATAACACGCTGTTTTAAAGCGTATTAAAATAAATATTTCAGACAGCGTAATTGTAGGATGAAATATTATTTTATTGGTTCAAAGGAAAAACAGCGAAAAAAATAGTAGCACCGGTAAGTTTTCATTGCGCAACCGGCTACGGATAAATTTCAGGGATTCTGATATATAATTGTCAACGGTTCCGGGTGAGAGACCAACTTCTTCGGCAATTTCTTTGGTTGATTTGCCTTCCTGCCGGCTTTTCAGGAAAATGACTTTTTGTCTTTCAGGGAGTTTATTAACGATTTGTTGCACCCGTTCCAGAACAGACTGGTAGTTGATACCGACTTCAGTTTCAGATGAAGACTGCGAATTTTCATAAAGGGTGTCGTCAATGAATTTTTGCCGGTAGTTCCTTTTCCGGAAAAGTTTGCAGATATCGTTGTACGCTATGGTAAAAAGATATGATTTGAACGATGATTCTTTCTTCAGATTTTTATAATTTTCCCATAACTTCAGAAAAACTGACTGAACCAGCTCCTCGGCCTCGGCTGTCGATCTGAGGTATTTCAAACCGAAGGCGTAGAGTTTCCCTGAATACTTTTCGTATATCATGTCGAAGGCATCAACATCGCCTTTTTGCAGCCTTTCAACCAATTCAATATCGCCGGGAACCACTTTCAAAAAAGTCCTTTTTTAGTTAGATTGATGCAAAGATATTCTTTAATACAACAGTTTTTAAAATCTCAACCTCAAAATATTTTAACAACAAGAAAAGCGCGCAACGCAAGACAAGTGTAAAACCTGAAATTATTAATTTGTTTCAGGTCTGCTTACCTGGTCGACAAGGTAGACTATTGATTTATGTGATATTCCGGTATGCAGACTCAGTCCTATCTCGCAGGTACGGCTGGTAGAATATCCATGTTTTACGGTTTCCGGCAATTGTGGTCTTAAATTACGTAACCCATGCCTGTTCAGTTCCGGATATGTGAAACCGCGGTCTCCTTACAAAAAAACGGAGAGGGTAAGCAATCCTAACCGTAAATGTCTAATTTTGTACCACAATTTAATTAAAAAATATGGATACCAATTCAGATCCGGTATATTCAAGGAATGTCATTGAATTTGTGGCTGTTGCAAATGAATTCTGTAAATATGCTGAACATGCTTCTGAACTTAAAGGAGATGAATTGCTGAAGATTCTGCAGCGTATTTTGCCTCTGATGTACCTCAAGGCCTCTCTTTTACCACAACTGAACCCTTATTTTGAAGATGGTAATGAGAAGTTCGTTACAGAATCTGACTGGACCAGAATTCAGGAAACCCTTAAAGAAAAATTTGGTACAGCAAACGATTATCTCGAGGTATTTGATGATAAAATAAATGAATCGGAAAGGCCTGTTTTATCGGGCATTTCAGAGAATATGGCAGACATTTACCAGGATATGAAAGACTTTCTTCTGCTGTACCAGACTGGTACCGGCGAGGTGATGAATGATGCCGTGTGGGAATGCAGGATGAACTTTGAAAACTTCTGGGGCCAGAAGCTTGTAAATTCAATGAGAGCTATTCATAAGTTCATATATTCAGGAGAAGAGATAGGGAAAGTTGAAATTGATGATGATAATAATGATGAAAGAAGAAACACTTCAGACTGGTTTATTGCAAGAAGACAAAAGGATTTCAGGGGTGATGGTGAATAATAAATATCGGAAAAATATTGCAGCTGATGAGCTTGCTTTATGTGAGCTTTCATGGTTCAAAGGTGAAATAGTTTTAGTAGATAATCTTAAGACTTTTTATGAAGTTTTTCCAAGGTTGCTTGGATCAGATTTACTCGGTTTTGATACCGAGACCAGACCCACATTTAAAAAAGGAAGAAAAAATACTGTTTCTCTCATTCAGCTATCTACAGGTGACTTCGCATGCCTCTTCCGGATCAATAAAATAGGTATTCCTGAGGAGTTGATCAAATTGTTGTCCGATCCTAATGTAATAAAAGCAGGAGTTGCGGTTCATGATGATATCAGGTTTCTTAAAGGGGTAAAGAAATTTTCCCCGGGCGGCTTCGTTGATCTGCAGAGTTTTGTAAAGTATTATGGTATCCAGAGCTCGGGACTGAAAAAACTTGCAGGTATTGTTCTCGGATTCAGGATATCAAAGCGCCAACAGGTTACCGATTGGGAAGCCGGGCAACTTACTGAAGCCCAGCAGATATATGCAGCTACTGATGCGTGGGTGTGTTACCAGATTTATAAAAAATTAACAAAGTGGAACGAGTAAAAATAGTCCTTAAATCAGGAAAAGAACAGTCAGTCCGCAGGTATCATCCCTGGATATTTTCGGGAGCTATAAAAAAAATGTATGGCAATCCTGCAGAAGGAGATCTGGTGGATGTCTTTGATAATAAAGATACATTTCTGGCTGTCGGGCATTATCAACCCAGTTCCATTGCAGTACGGATTCTCTCATTTGAACAGGTAACTCCTGATATTGATTTTTTCAGGGATAAAATAAGAAGAGCAATTAATTACAGAAAATCACTTGGTATTATAGATAATCCTCAGGTTAATGTGTTCAGACTAATACATGCAGAAGGAGATGGATTGCCTGGATTGATAATTGATTTTTATAACGGGGTTGCTGTAATCCAGATGCATTCAATCGGTTTTTACAGGATACGTAGGGAAATTGCAACTATCCTGACTGAACTGATGAAAGATCAGATTATTGCAGTTTACGATAAGAGCGAGACTACTATTCCCCACATGTCAGGTATAACCGGTGTAAATGAATTCCTTTATGGAAATTCAGGGCCGGTTATTGTCACGGAAAACGGTTATAAGTTTAAAATTGATTGGATAACCGGGCAGAAAACCGGATTTTTTATTGATCAGAGGGAGAACAGAAAACTGCTTGAAGGATTTACTGAGGGAAAGAATGTTCTGAACGTGTTTGGTTATACAGGTGCATTTTCAGTCTATGCCATGAAAAATGCCAGCCTTGTTCATACTGTTGACAGCTCGTTCCCCGCTATTGAATTGGCGAATGAGAATATTAAACTCAATTATGGAGATGATCCTAGGCATGAATCATTTCAGGTTGATGCATTTGATTATCTGAATCATATTAAAGATCAGTATGATGTTATAATACTTGACCCCCCCGCATTTGCAAAACACCATAATGTTCTGGCAAACGCCCTGCAGGGGTATAAGAGACTGAATATGAAAGCTATTGAACAGATAAAGCCGGGTGGTATTATTTTTACATTCTCATGCTCTCAGGTGGTTACAAAAGAGAACTTCAGAAAATCGGTTTTTGCTGCAGCTGCCAATACTGGTCGCAATGTCAGGATTATTCACCAGATAAGTCAGCCGCCTGACCATCCGGTTAATATTTATCACCCCGAAAGCGAATATCTGAAAGGTTTGGTTATTTACGTTGAATAATATTATCATGAACACAAACAGAAATATTGAACTTGTTGCAAAAAAGCTTGGACTCCACGATTGGCAGGTCGAAAACACAATCAGGCTGATGGATGGCGGAGCTACCATTCCATTTATAAGCAGGTACAGAAAAGAGATGACAGGTAGTCTGGATGAGGTCCAGTTGATGCATATCAAAGATGAGTACGATCGTCTCAAAGAACTTGATACCCGCAGGGAAAGTGTATTAAAGTCAATTGAGGAGCAGGAAAAGATGACTCCCGGGCTCAGGCAAAAAATTGAAGCAGCATTGACTATGGCTGAACTTGAGGATATCTATCTGCCTTACAGACCAAAACGCCGTACGCGAGCAACAATTGCCAGGGAAAAAGGACTTGAACCGCTTGCTGTTATCATTTTGGATCAGAAGGTGAATGATCCGTCTCTCAAAGCTGAAGAGTTTCTCAATGACGATGTTACAACTGTTGAAGATGCACTTGCCGGTGCATCTGATATTATCGCCGAATGGGTAAGTGAAGATGAAAAAGCAAGGAAACAACTTAGGTATCTTTTTGAAAAAGAGGCAGTCATTTATTCTAAGGTTGTAAAAGGGAAAGAAGCAGAAGGAATTAAATACAGTGATTATTATG
This sequence comes from Bacteroidota bacterium, assembly GCA_037143835.1. Classification (GTDB taxonomy): domain Bacteria; phylum Bacteroidota; class Bacteroidia; order Bacteroidales; family VadinHA17; genus LD21. The sequence continues at coordinate 7,871 of JBAWXY010000072.1, read as the reverse complement.
ATTGGTCAGAGTCTCTTAAGAAGTGTCCGTCACACAGGCTGCTTGCAATGAGGCGGGGAGAGGAGGAGGGTTTCCTAAGGCTGTCGGTGGAACCTGTTGAAGAGAATGCACTCGATATGTTAGATTCAATTTTCATAAAGGGAAGGAACGCTTCATCTGACCTCGTTGCCGCTGCAGTTAAGGATAGCTGGAAGAGACTTCTTTCATCTTCAATGGAAACCGAATTCAGAAATATTTCTAAAGAAAAGGCAGATATTGAGGCAATTAATGTATTTGCAGAAAACCTTCGTCAGCTTCTTCTGGGATCACCACTGGGTGAAAAAATTGTTCTTGCTATTGACCCCGGTTTCAGGTCCGGGTGTAAAGTTGTTTGTCTCGACAGGCAGGGTAATCTTATTCATAATGAGACAATCTACCCCCATCCTCCTCAGAATGAGACTGCAATGTCGATAAAAAAAATATTGTCACTTGTTAATGCTTACAAGATTGAGGCTATTGCAATCGGTAATGGTACTGCTAGCCGCGAGACAGAAGATTTTATTAAATGGGTCAAATTCGAGAATGATATCCAGGTTTTTGTTGTCAGTGAGGCCGGGGCTTCAATATATTCAGCTTCAAAAACTGCACGCGATGAATTCCCCGATTATGATGTAACTGTTCGCGGAGCGGTTTCGATAGGGAGAAGGCTTATGGATCCGCTGGCAGAGTTGGTTAAGATCGATCCTAAATCAATAGGAGTGGGTCAGTATCAGCATGATGTTGATCAGCAGAAACTGCAAAAATCGCTTGATGATGTTGTAATGAGTTGTGTTAATGCAGTTGGTGTTGAGGTAAATACAGCAAGTAAGCATCTTTTGACTTATGTATCGGGTCTGGGACCGCAACTTGCGCAGAATATTGTTGATTACCGTTCAGAAAACGGACCATTCAAAGCACGTAAAGAGCTTCTTAAGGTTAAGAGGATGGGAGAAAAGGCTTTTGAACAGAGTGCAGGTTTTTTGAGAATCCGTAATGCTGAGAATCCTCTCGATACCAGCGCAGTGCATCCCGAGAGTTATCATGTTGTAGAACAAATGTCGAAAGATATTGGCTGTGATGTAAAGGAATTGATAACTAATGAAAATAAACGAAAGGAGATAAAGCTCGACCGTTATATCACGCCTGTTACAGGGTTGCCTACATTGAAAGATATATTGGATGAACTTTCTAAACCCGGTCGTGATCCCAGATCAAAGATCAAGGAATTCAGTTTTGCTGATGTCCATACAATGGAAGATCTTATTGAGGGAATGGTTGTTCCGGGAATTGTAACAAATATTACAAAATTCGGTGCCTTTGTTGACATTGGTATCAAGCAGGACGGGTTGGTGCATATTTCAAATATGAGCAAAACCTATATCTCGGATCCCTCAACTGTAGTTAAGCTGCACCAGCATGTTATGGTAAAAGTCCTGGCAGTGGATATTGAAAGAAAACGTATTCAGTTATCGATGAAGGATGTCGATGTAAAAAAATCATAGGGATATTAAAACAGTAGAGACGTTGCATGCAACGTCTCTACAAATATCAATTTATATCATTTCAGGTTATTGCATCCTCTGATTCTGTCCTGTTGACTCCCTGGGTTTCATAGCAGGTTTTCCGGGTAATTTAGCGTTACGCATTGCTGCATTGTAAACAAAAGAAGCTGTGATTACTGCATTCTGTTTAAGATCATCCATTACCAGCCTTTCATAAGTATCCATAACGGTATGATAACCACGGCCATATTCTATTTCATCCTGAATGAACTGAAATCCGGGCAATCCGACTGCGTCAAATGAAAGATGGTCGGTGCCGGAAGTATTCCTTATGGTTATAACTGAAGCACCCATATCGGCAAATGGCTTTAACCACACTTCAAATACCGGTCTGACAAGCTCATTTTCCTGAATATATATTCCACGATATTTTCCTGATCCGTTATCCATATTGAAATATCCTGCAAATTTGTCAAAATCAGGTTTATGTTCCTTAGTTTTTGGATCAACCAGATATTTCTCAACATACCCGCGCGATCCGTTAAGACCTTGTTCTTCACCTCCCCACAGTGCAATTCGTATTGTTCTCCGGGGAGCAACATCGAGGTTTTTAAGGATACGGAGTGCTTCCATCATCACAATACATCCTGATGCATTATCTGCTGCCCCTGTTCCTCCGTGCCACGAATCTATATGTGCTCCTAACAGAACTACTTCATTTTTAAGGAGTTTATCTGTACCGGGTATTTCACCTATAACATTATAAACTGTCGGACTGTCGAAGAAGTTATTTTGTATTTCCACTTCCATCTCAACCGGAACATTATGACGCAAAAGCCGTTCCATTCTGCCATGGTCTTCAATCGGGAGATTCAATTCTGTAATTGGTTCTTTATCACCTGCAGTATAGTTTGCACCGTTTGACCTTGGAACATTGAATGTGCCGGAACTATTAAGAATCACTGCAGCTCCTTCACTTTTGAGGAATTCAGATATTTTAGTACGCAGAGCTCTCTGAGCCATCATTGTAGCAAAATCACCTTGTTGTCTTCTTCCCTGCGACGAAGATGATGCCATCGAAAGATCTTTAAGCTGTGTATCTGTTAATCGGCTGGCCAAAGGTTCAAAACTAACCGTGTACGGTGTTGCTGAAGGTATCAGAACAATCTTTCCATTCAATTTGCCCTTGTATTTTTCAAGGTCGCTTTCTGCTTTTACATCCAAAAGTACAACTTCCCCTTTCACAGATCCGTTTGTGCTTCCGGTCCAAGCGACAGGATTACAAGCGAAATTTATGTAGTATGGAGCAGTCATTGCAGAATATGTCTTCAGATTATCCCAGCCACCACGACTGAAATCCCTTGCAGCTTCAATCCTTACATTCTGAAAGCCAAGTTCTTCCATTTTTTTCTTTGCCCACTCATTTCCACGGTTGTTACCGGTGGAAGCAGTAAGCCTGGGTCCTACGAAATCTGTTAACCAGAAAGCGAGGTCTTCAATGCTGGAATTTTTTAACCCTTCCTGCTTGATCTTGTAAATCATGCTGAGGTCAACATTTTCACTCTGCGACATTAACCATACCGGAAGAAAAAACAGAAACAAAAAAGCGGCTGAGATTTTCTTGATTTTCATTTAATGATTTTTAAAGGTTTGTTTTCAGAAGTTTCAAATGTAGAAAAAAATGAAACCCATTATCCAATTCTGGTAATATGATTTAACAATAATTAACTTTGGGGTTTCCTGATTGATTTGATCCGGTTGATAATAAATTTTAACTTTTGTCTTTTGTCTTTAAACTAATTAAACCCACCCCTTGCCCCTCCCAGGAGGGGATTTATCGAAGTTTGCTTTTATCTTTTATCTTTTTACTTTTGCCTTTTGCCTTTTAATTTTGACTTTTTACTTTCGCCTTTTTACTTTCGCCTTGTCTATGATTTATCCGGAAAATTTTGAAAATAAGATCGGCTTTGATAGAATCCGTAAGCTGCTGATAGAAAAATGCCTGAGTCCGATGGGTCTGGAAAAAGTTGATGGTATTGAATTTTTTGATGACTTTGATTCTTTATCTCATAAATTATCAGCAACATATGAATTTCAGCAGATATTGCAGTTTGAAGATTTTTTCCCATCAGAACACTATTATAAGATTTCTGATTGTCTCAACAAGATAAGAATTGAAGGTACATTTCCCGAAGTGCAAGAGGTGTTTGACCTGAAACGTTCGCTGGAGACTGTTAAAAATATACTTAATTTTTTCAGGAATAAAGATGCGGTGAAGTATCCTGTTCTGCGATCAATGTGCAGTTCTGTTAAAACCTATCCTTATGTTCTGGAAGCAATTGACAGGATAATCGACAGACGCGGGGTGATTAAGGATAATGCTTCTTCAAGATTAAAAGAGATAAGAGCGGAGCTTGTCGGGAAGAGCATTCAGGTCTCAAAAAGGCTGAATGCAATTCTTAAACAGGCCCAATCTGACGGAATTGTGGATACAGATACTTTGGTTTCTATCCGGAACGGGAGAGGAGTCATCCCTGTAAGTGCATACGATAAAAGAAAGATCAAAGGCCTTATTCATGATCAGTCAGCTTCAGGAAAAACTGTCTTTATCGAACCGGAGGAGATCGTTGAAATCAACAATGATATAATTGAGCTTGAATATGAGGAAAAAAGGGAGATAGTAAGGATTCTGATGGTGTTTGCCGAAAATGTCAGACCATATATTGACGATCTGCTTGAGTCGAATATGTTCCTTGGCGAAATCGATTTTATCAGAGCAAAAGCAATTCTTGGCAACCACCTTCATTCAATAAAACCGGTAATTGTTAGCAAGCCTTTTATATCCTGGAAGAGGGCAATCCATCCTCTGCTCTCACTTACATTCGAGAAACTTTCCGGCAGAAAAGTGGTTCCTCTTGAAATTATACTTGATGAAAAAGACAGAATATTATTGATCTCCGGCCCCAATGCAGGAGGTAAGTCGGTATGTCTGAAAACTGTTGGACTACTCCAGTATATGCTGCAGTGCGGACTTACTATCCCGGTGGCAGAAGGATCAGAAACGGGGATCTTTAAAAATATTCTGATTGATATAGGTGATGAACAAAGCATTGAGAATGATTTAAGTACTTACAGTTCTCATCTTATTAATATGAAGTTTTTCATTAAAAATGGAAATGAAAAGACATTAGTTCTTATTGATGAATTCGGAACAGGTACTGAACCTATGCTTGGAGGTTCTATCGCCGAGGCAATTCTTGGTGAGCTGAACAGAAAAAAGGTTTTTGGTGTAATTACAACACATTACACTAATCTGAAGCATTTTGCATCGCTCACTTCTGGAGTGGTAAATGGCGCTATGGCCTTCGATAACCATCTCATGCAACCTCTTTTTCAGCTTACAATAGGAAAACCGGGAAGTTCATTTGCATTTGAGATTGCCAGAAAGATCGGTCTGCCCGAAGAGATACTTGCCGAAGCTTCAGGAAAAGCAGGGGTAAAGAATATCAACTATGACAGGCACCTGAAGGATATTGCCCGCGACAAGCGATACTGGGAGACAAAAAGGCAGAGCATCAGACAGCAGGAGAAGCGGCTCGAGGAGCTGATGGATGAATATGAAAAGGAACTTTCAGGTGCTAAATCACTCAGGAAAGAGATCATAACAAAAGCAAAAGATGAGGCTCAGCAGTTGCTGAAAGAATCTAACCGGATGATTGAAAGTACCATCAGGCAGATAAAGGAATCGCAGGCTGAAAAGGAAAAGACGAAGGATGTGAGGCAGCAACTTGAGGAGTTTAAAAACATTGTTGTAGAGGAGACAAAACCTATCGAGACTGAATCAGAAGAGAAGATAGCGGTATTGAGCTCTAAAGCAAAAAAGATTAAAATGGATCCGGAGCCGGTAAAAGAAAAACCGGTGCCTGTAGCATCTCCCGAACAGCCCCTGAAACCAGGTGATGCAGTAAGGATGATCGATACAATGGCTGCCGGTGAGGTAATTGCTATAAGAGATAAGATGGTTCAGGTTGAAACCGGCAGTCTGAGATTCTTTGTCCCGGTTGATAAGATCGAAAGAATCACCAGGTCAGAGCTTAAGAAGAGTCTCAAGGCGAATCAGGTTTACAGGGAAAACGATCCCGGTCTGGTCCAGCGTAATATTAATTTCAAACCTGAAATTGATATTCGTGGTGTACGGGGCGAGGAGGCTATAAACCAGGTTCGCGATCTGATAGATAGTGCTCTTATCGTACAGCATCGAAATCTCAGGATACTGCATGGCAAAGGCAACGGAATATTGCGTCAGCTTGTAAGGCAATACCTTGACACAGTTGATGTTGTGAAGTCCTTCCGCGATGAGCATGTCGAGTTTGGCGGGTCGGGGATAACTGTTGTTGAAATGGACTTTTAATTCATTGTGCTCAATTCTCCGTCTTTACGCCCTTTGGGCTGTCTTAAGGTTTGGCGCTTCGCGCTGTTGGTGAATAATGTTCATGTATAAATGTCCTTTCGGTTATATAGCCAGTGGGAGATCGCTATCAGTATCAAAGAGATGCCGGTAAAATACAAAAGATGCCAGGGATCGAGCTTGTAAGCCGGGTTAATTGCATCCATACTGACAAATTTAAATGGACTCAGGTATCCTATTTTTGCAGCACTTTCTGTGATCTTTGACAGCGTATAGATAAAATAAAAAATTAAAACCAGTCCTATGCTGAAAGTGGTGACCGGCTTTGGCCTTTTAACCAGTGTTGACAGGAAGAGCCCGATCGCGCCGAACAAGAGATTTAGCAGCAGGGTATATAGCGACAGTATTAAAAATGCCTTGATGCTGAAGGGTACTGTCTTAACCAGTTCCATACATATAAACCCTGCCAGGGCAGTGACCAGATTCAACAAAAATATATAAAGGAATACTACAGCCATCTTGCTGAAGAAAATCTCGCTTCGGGTAAGCGGCCTTGTCAACAGGTATTCCGCTGTTTTATTGTATTCTTCCTTAAGCAGGATATTGGAAGAAAGTACAATGGCAAAAATACTCCCGAGTACCATCATGTAGATGATATTATTAGCAGCATAAAATCCCAGAACCGAAAGCAAGTCGGTGAAATTCGAGATGCCCTTGAACTGCAGCGCACCTTTCGGAACCAGGCTCATCATCCCCAAAATCTTTGACTGGTTTTCAACAAATGTACGATACACCGACATGGTAAGCGAAATCAAAAGGGTAATTACGATCATCCATAAGATAAGACTGAACGCATTTCTTTTCATCTCCATTAAAAACAGGTTCTTGTTCATTTGCTTTGTGCTCTTTTATTTGTAGTAGTGCATGAAAATTTCTTCCAGCGACGGCTCTTCGATCATCAGGTTAGTTATCTTCCTTCCTGCCAGCAAGCCAACCAGTTCATTGATATCGCCTGAGTACATAAATGACAGCAAGGTGCCGGACCCGGTGATTACACTTTCAATACCAGGAATGTTGAAATTTCCTTTACTCACCTGATCTCCAAACTCGATATGCACCTTTTTTAGTTGTTTCTTTCTCAGAGTTTCAATGTCCTCCAACTGAATGATTTTTCCTTCTTTAATGATCGCTACCTTTTTACAGAGCATTTGAATCTCACCGAGTATGTGCGAAGAAAAAAAGATGGTCATCCCTTTCTGGTTCTCCGACCGCAACAGCTCAAAAAAATTTGCCTGCATCAGTGGATCAAGCCCCGTAGTTGGCTCATCCAGAATGAGAAGCTTCGGATTGTGTAGCAGGCTTTGCACGATGGATACTTTCTTCCGGTTTCCCATGGACAGTTCAGCAATTTTCCGTTTCAGGTCCAGTTCAAACAATGCCGAGAGTTCAGCTAACCTGTGTGCATCCTTTTGCACACCGTAAAAACGCATACAGTAGCTCAGGAATTCATTTACATCCATTGAAGTATATGCACTGGCATCGGAAGGTACATAACCAACCAGGCGCTTAATCTTCTTCGTTTCCCTGATAACATCCATTCCCATGATCCTTGCACTTCCGCCGGTGGGGAAGATCAGGTTTAGCAATATCCGGATAGTGGTCGATTTGCCGGCTCCGTTCGGACCGATAAAACCGAAAATCTCTCCTTCCCCGATTTCCAGGTTAACATGTTCAATCCCCCTGGCTTTCCCGTAGAATTTTGAAAGATCAGTGATATCTATAATGGATACACTCATGGCAGGTTCTTTATTGCTTGTTCCAATTCAAATATAATAAAAGTGCATGATAATTGAAACATCATGCGTTTTTCTTTTATCCTCACTAATGGATTAAAATATCAGATTAATAGTTTTTCTGAACATATTATGCTGACAGGAGCAGGG
>JBAWXY010000071.1:0-12145 GCA_037143835.1 Bacteroidota bacterium | reverse complement strand
GATACCATTGCTGTGTTCAGACCGTTTGCAGCCATCTTATTCTGATCAAAAACAATCTGAAGTTCAGGTTTTGACTTTGCACGGCTGATATTAACATCCTTTGTGCCGGGGATCTTCTTTATTTTAGCTGCAAGTTCCTCTGCCACAAGATTAGTTTCTGAAATATCGTATCCGTATATTTCCACATCAACTGTACTTCCTCCGAAGCTTCCCATATTATCGGAGGTACTAAGCGTAAAATTAACGATCTCCGACATTTTAGAAAAATCTGATCTCATTTCTTCAACAATATCAAAAACCGATTTAGTTCTCTCCTCAATTGGTACAAGACTGAGGGTGTATGTTATCTTGTGTGTACCACCTGCACCGAAAATTGAAGCAAATCCTCCCTGATCATCAGCACCTGTTGAGGTTGAAATAATCTTTACCTCCGGATATTTTGCCTTAATCAGGCTGTCAATCCTGTTTGATGTAAGTATAGTCTGGTCAACACGTGTTCCTGTCTGTAGCTCAATTGTTGAAGTAATTCTTGACTCATCTGCCTGCGGGAAGAATTCAGTTTTTATGACAGCGAAAAGACTCATCGATACAACGAATACAACTACCGCCAGAATTGTTACAAATGTTTTATGGTGAAGTGCCCATCGAAGGGTCTTCTCATAATAGCGATCGAACCAGTCAAGTCCTTTTCTGATACTCCCATCGTATGTCCAGAAAGGAGCATCTTTCTTAATAGGGTACCATTTCAAAATAAGTGCACTCAGAGTCGGAGTAAGTGTGATAGCTGCAAATACTGATGTTGCTATTGTTATTGTAACAATCATACCTAACTGCTTAAAGAGTACTCCGGTAAGACCTGTTATAAAGGTTAGCGGGAAGAACACGGCAACAACTGTCAGAGTAGTTACAATTACAGCAAGCCAAACCTCATTGGTCGCATAAATTGCTGCTTCCCTTGGACGGCTCCCCCTTTCAATATGCCTGGTGATATTCTCCAGAACAACAATGGCATCGTCGACCACCATCCCTATCGCAATGGAGAGCGAAGTGAGCGAGATTATGTTTATAGAGGCATCCGTTACAAAAAGATAAATAAATGCCACAATCAGCGAAATCGGTATCGTAAGAATTATAATAAAGGTTGCCCTCCATCTGCCAAGGAAGAACAAGACTACCAGTATTACAAAGATTCCGGCCCACATCAGAGTCTCTGTCAGATTGCTGATAGATCCTTTGATAAATGAAGCTGAATCGAAGAGTTTTTCAATTTTTACATCCTGTGGAAGATCCTGTTTAAGAGTGCTGAGAGCTTTGTCAACCTCTTCAGTAACCTTCACAGTATTTCCTCCTGACTGTTTCTGAACATACATGCTCATTCCCCTTGCTCCGTTGATCTTTGTGTTAAGTTTTGATTCCCGGATTGTATCGCGGACCTCGGCAATATCTTTCAGGTATATATTATTGCCATTATAACTACTGACAACCAGATTTTTTACAACATCACTTTCAGGAAATTCGCCCTGTATACGTAATGGATAGTCTGTTTTGCCCATCTCTATGTAACCAGCCGGCATGTTCATATTTTCAGCTCTGAGAACATTCCCAATCTGTTCAATTGACAGGTTGTATGCCTCCATTTTACGTGGATCGACATCGATATATATCTTCCTGCCGGGAACTCCGGAAAGAGCAACTGACCCAACACCTTCGATCCTGTTTAAAGGATTTACAACCTTTTCATCCAGGATTTTTTCGAGGCCGGCATAACTCTCTTTTGCAGTGATCGCATAGAAAACTATCGGCATCATGCTGGTACTGAACTTAATGATTGTCGGTTTCTCACAATCTGCAGGGAGCACACGTTCAGTAAAACTTAGTGAACTCCTAATATCATTTGATGCCTCATCGAGGTTTGTACCATATTCAAAGTTCATAAAAACAATAGATGCACCATCACTCGAAGTAGAGGTTAGCTCTTTAAGTTTACTTACCGAGTTAAGGGCATTTTCGAGCGGTCTTGTAACATTGGATTCAATATCGGATGCACTTGCGCCAGGATAGGTTGTGATAACCACAACAAAAGGCAATTCCATTTCGGGATAAAGATCCACCGGCAATTGCATCAGCGAATAGAGTCCCATAACCATCAGACCGACAAATATCAGTATGGTTGTTACAGGTCTTTTTACGGAAGCACTATATATACTCATTTCATTAAAGTTAAAATTCAGAATACTACTTAACTATTTCTATTTTGTCACCATTGATAAGCCTTGCCTGTCCTTCAGTTACAAGCCTATCTCCTTCTTTAATGCCAGTAGAAATGATCTCAAACTGGTCATCAAACCTTTTCCCTAACAATACTTCGATACGTTGGGCAACATTGTTTTTCTCAATGAATAAGAACCTTATATTTGTACCCTCCTGAACCAATACTGTATTCGCAGGCACGACAAATGTTTCAACCTCACCCAGATCCATTGATACTCTTACGAACATTCCGGGTTTCAAAAGATCATTTCTGTTTGGAAGTTCAAGTTCAGCAATAAACGATCTTGTTGCGGAGCTTATGGTCGGAGATATACGATAAACGGTACCTGTGAAAGTCTCATTTTTGTAAACATCTGCAGTAATAAAAGCTTTCATTCCCCTTTTAATCAGAGGATAAAACTGCTCTGAGATGCTTACATTGACCTTTAAAGGATTAACCTGCATAACAGTAACAACAGCTGATCTTCCTGACTGTGTTGTAGGAGCACCTGAATATATTTCACCGTTTTCAAAATATTTTCCTGTAACAACACCAAAAAAAGGAGCTTTCAGCAATGAATTTTCTTCCATGAAGTCGACATTTGTTTTTGTGACATCATACTGTGTCTTCATCTGGTCATATTGCTGTTGTTTGGCGCTACCGGATTTAAGGAGAGTATCGATCCTGTTGAGATCCTTTTCAAGACTGCTTAACTGCAGCTTCAACTGATACAATTGGGTACGGTCCATCAGGAAAAGATCATCACCTTTATTTACCTTATCACCTACTTCAACATATATTTTATCAATTCTGCCCGGAGTTGAGGGAGCCATGTTTACCTCCTCGAAAGGGAGGACAGTGGCTGTATAGTCTATTGTCCTTGAAATTTTCGTTTTTGATAAAGCCATTACTTTCACCGGTATAGCAGCTTTTTCAGTTGCCGTATCGGAGGAATTAGATGTGGTTTTCTTGTCTTTTGATGAACAGGCTGCAAGTAACAGTCCGCTTATCACTATTGCCGAAATTGATTTGAAGTAATTCATTATATATTATTTTAATGGTTTCTGATTAATTTAATTACATGTTATTCAATAGTTTATCCAATGCGAGCTTTGTCTGGAGCAGGTTCATTAATGCAGACACATAGTTATTTTCGGCCTGCAGATAAAGGGAATTTGCCTGTGTCAGTTCAAGACTTGAAGCCATACCCTGCCTGAATTTATTCTCCATGCTGGCATAGACCCTTTTCGCTACATCAATATTATCTTTCTGACTTTTATACTGAAGGTTAGCATTAACCAGGTTGTACCTGAGTTGCTTTTCCTGGAGAAGGAGCTGGTCGGTAATCATCTCTTTTGTTGTTTTGGCCTTTTCGAGGTTTATCTGTGCTTTTTTTATCTTACTGTATCTTTGTCCGCTAGCAAATATCGGAACTGAGAGTTGCAGTCCTGTCATTGAATTCTGGAACCATCTCTGATCTCCTATTTTATCGCCCATCCCGTTTGTACCGTAATTATAAAAGCCTGCTAATGTGGGCAGAACTGACGCTTTCTGTGACTTAAGGGCCAGTGCCGACATCTGTTCCTGACCCTCAACCAACATGAAATTCATGTTCTGTTGATGATCGAATTGTTGAGACAGAAGTGCCTCAATATTTATTTCTGAAGTCAGGTTTTCGAGTGTCTCCTTAAGTATGATCCTGGTTTCGGCAGGAACACCGAGTTGGAATATCAACAGATTGTAATTCAGCTCAACTGTACGTTGCATCGAGCTTCGGGTATTTTCTACCATGGTTACATTTGATACCATCTGATCCACATCTGTCGATTCAGCCATACCGGCTGAATACATAGCCTTTGTGGACTTAAGTGTCTCATTCAGGTTGGCAATATTTCCATCAAGTATCTGAAGGGATTTTTCTGCAACCAGTATCAGGAAGTAAGCAGTACTTACAGATTCCTTTGTATCGAGTTCTGATTTTGCAAGACTCTCTTCACTTAACTTCTGTGCAAGTTTTGTGGTCTCAATACCAATATAAAACGGGGCATTGAATAGCAGCAAACTTGCCTGAATGCTGGCACCTGAATTAAACTGTGAACCAAAAGTAACCGGTACCTTTTCGCCTGGTCTTCCAAAAAAGTCCCCTGGTAAGAGAGTGGTCATCAATTTAAGGTTATCAGTAAATGAACCGGATACACTTACCTGAGGTAAACCATTTGAAATAGTCTCCCAAAGGGCAATTTTTGATGCCTCAACATCCATTTTTGCGGAAATCACCATCTTATTATTCTGAATTGCATATTCCTGTGCCTCTTTTAAGGAAAGTGTTAACTCACTGCTATTCTCCTGTGCCAGAATAATTCCACCGGTTAAGAAGATTAGTATTAAAACTGTCAGAAATTGTTTGTTTTTCATTTCTATAAATTATTATCTATTTGTTTTAATGTGATTTATATTTCTATTTTTAAAATTTAGTTTCAAGTTTATTAATTAATTCAACCCCTCCCTTTGTGGAAATACCTCTCAGGTAATTGATGAATACATTTTTTACCACTTCACGCCGGGTAAACTGCTCGAAAGGATATAGATCCTGATCCATTATTGACCTGACCTGAGAATAAAGACAACGGTTAATCAGTTCCGGATTTATATCTTTTCTGAACAGCTTTTCCTTAATCCCTCTTTCAATCAGTTGAATATTATTTCTGTAATCTGGCATTTCGCACTTATCAGCTTTCTTCATCAAAACTTCGTGATAATATTTCTTCATATCAGCCTGAAAAGCAGGGCTCATATCCTGAAAATGAACCATGTTAATTTCAAGCAGTTTAAATATTGCCACCAGTGCATTTTCCGAATCGTCCAGTACCCTTTTTACTAATTCCCTTTGCTTCTCAGCCATCCATTTCAGTACTCCGATCAGCAGTTCATCCTTATCTGAAAATACTTCATAAATAGTTCTCTTCGACATGCCAAGATGACTTGCCAATGAATCCATCGTCACCGATTTTATTCCGTAAGTCCTGAATAATTCTGCTGCTCCTTCAATTATTCTGTTCTTTATATCCATTACTTTTTTATATAATCACTGTAAAAATGAGAAAACTTTTTTAGTTTACAAAGTTTTATTAGTTAATTTCCGGTTAAATTCTGTAAAAGAAGGAAATCTACCGGTGAATGACGAAAACAACTTCAGCTCGGTTGTAACTCGTGTCAGGTTAACCATTTTACATACAATTCAAATTGATAGAATATAAATTCAACTTATCTTTACTATTAATATTATAAATGAAAAATGAAAAATGAAACAAGATCCTGATTTACGTATTGTTGAGTTAGGCCTCATATTACCACCGGCACCTAAACCTGCCGGAGTATATAAGCCTGTACTGGTCGTTGATAAATTCCTATATGTTTCCGGTCAGGGACCAATCAGATCTGACGGCACCCTGATGACAGGTAGACTGGGTGCAGATCTTGATAAAGAAGAAGGAAAACTGGCTGCAAGGCAGGTTGGACTTACAATGTTATCAACGATTAAGACTCATTTTGGAGAATTAAAAAAAATCAAACGGGTAATAAAAGTGCTGGGAATGGTCAACAGTGCCCCTGGCTTTGAGCAGCAGCCGGCTGTTATCAACGGATTCAGTGAGCTTATGGCTGAGGTTTTTGGGGAAGAGAACGGTATCGGGGTAAGAAGTGCTGTCGGTATGATACTTCCTTCAAACATACCTGTTGAGGTTGAAGCCATGTTTGAACTCTATTAGAAACAAAAATGGAAAAAATTGCTTCTCAAAACAACGATTGGTATCTGGTCGACAATGTAAGTGAGGTTTGCTCACCCTCCCTGCTGGTTTATCCTGACCGTATCGAACTCAATATTCAGAAAATGATTGAGATTGCCGGAAGTGTTGATCTGTTAAGACCACATGTCAAAACTCATAAAATGTCTGAGATCATCAGATTGCAGATGAACCATGGGATTTATAAATTCAAATGTGCAACCATATCCGAAACAGAGATGGTTGCAAAGTGCGGGGTAACTGATATTTTACTGGCAATGCAGCCAGTTGGTCCTAATCTCGGAAGGTTTTTTCAATTAAAACAAGAATTTCGCGATGCAAATATTTCCTGCATTGCTGATTCTGAAGAGGTTATCATTCAATTATCAGATATGGCCCTGAGAACAGGTCTCGAAACCCATGTCTGGCTCGATATAAACAACGGGATGAACCGTACAGGCATATCCCCCGGGGAAAAGGCAGCAAGGCTTTTCAAAAGAATCATCGATTCGCCAATGCTGATCGCTGAAGGACTTCATGTATATGACGGTCATATTCATGAACATGTTTTTTCACTGCGTCAAAAAATTTGTAATGACGCTTTTGCCCAGGTAATAAGTCTAATAGATGAACTTGAAGGGGAAGGTATCTGTCCAGTTAAAATTGTAGCAGGCGGAACACCTACCTTTCCGATACATGCTTTGCGAAAAGGTGTGGAATCCAGTCCCGGAACACTTCTTTTGTGGGACCATGGCTACAGCAGTTCTTTCATTGACATGGACTTTTTACATGCTGCTGTTCTGCTTACGCGGATCGTAAGCAAGCCCGGAAAAGAATTGTTATGTCTCGACCTTGGACATAAAGCAGTTGCTTCAGAGATGCCTCAGCCAAGAATTAAAATCCTTGGACTGGAAAACTATACTGTAATAAGTCATAATGAAGAACATATGGTCATCCGAACAACTAAAGCTGATAATTACAAAGTCGGCGAACCTATCTATAGTATCCCATGGCATATTTGTCCGACAGTTGACCGTCATGATTCTGTCTCTGTTGTTTATGACCATATGGTAACAGAGCAATGGGCTGTTGAAGCAAGAAAAAGGAAGATTACTATTTAATCCAGACTTGCAGGAATGGAAAACAAGACTTTAATTATCGGTACAGATACACAAACCCCTTCTGTTCTTTGCTGTTATAATCAACATCATCCCATCCGTATGCCCG
The DNA here is from genome assembly GCA_037143835.1 of Bacteroidota bacterium. Classification (GTDB taxonomy): domain Bacteria; phylum Bacteroidota; class Bacteroidia; order Bacteroidales; family VadinHA17; genus LD21. The sequence continues at coordinate 4,885 of JBAWXY010000071.1, read as the reverse complement.
GATGATATAGAAGTATACCCCCGGGCTGGCTTTAATGGATGAGTTATTTACATTTCCATCCCAACCCAGCCATTCTCTGAGTCTTTCTCCCTCACCATAAAAGTTATAAACCTTCATCCCGCTACGGCTGAAAACCTCAACACTAATATACCTTAGCGATTTTGATTCAACCATGAAGTTGTCATTGAGTCCGTCACCATCGGGAGTAAAAACATTTGGTATTTTAAGCTCCGAAGGATCAACCACAATTTTATCGAACCTCATGGAATCGATACAACCGCGTTCACTTTTAATTGTCAGTTTCACCGAATACTCTCCTGGTTTATAATATTTATAAAAGATTAAGATTTGTGGTTCAGGGTCATTGAGTTCCAGGATGGTATCATTGCCAAATTCCCATTTATATTTACTTCCTCTAATCGACTTATCAGTGAAAGCCACCTCGAGCGGAGCTTCTCCTTTATCGGGATCGACCGAGAAATCTGCCTTAACATGAATAGACTCATAAGGGAATGATGAGTAGCTGACACAGCCAAAACTATCGCTCACCTGCAGCTTATATGTGACATTAACCAATGGCGGATTAAAGGTTTGAGGGTTAATATACAAATCGGGAAAGGGTATCGAAGAGGTTGGATCCGATGACCATAAGAAACTGACCCTGTTCGGTAATTTAACCGGAAGCCCATTAGAGATATTTTTATAAAAGAAAGTGTCAATTGCTGCTTTCCCTTTTAATGCAACATAGTCACATGTCCGGTTCTGAAGCTCTGCTGATGAAAAAGGTTTGTCGATAAATATCCATCCGACAAGACTTGTATCAAACCCTCCACTTATGATAACCTTGTACCCCCCCTCATCAAGATTATTTGAGGAGGAAGTTGATACTCCCGATTCAGTTTTGAGAAAAACACTGAAGCTTTTTGTGATGTCGCTCCATTCGTACCACGAAAAATTAAATGGACCTGTCCCTCCAGGACTGCCAGCATTAAGAGCTCCTTTCTGTGATCCGGAAGCATTACAATATATAAAGACAGGATCTTTAACTGCCGGAGCAGAGGGATATGAAGTATATCTGACAGCGCTCATCCCCGGAGCAGAAAGCTGAGCTTCAGAAATAACGGGTAACAGTACTACTATGATCAAAAAAAAGTAACGCACAGGTAATCAGATCTCAGTATCAAAACCGCTAACAGAATCACTTTAGTATATTCTTCTGCAAGTATAATAAAATAAGGGCAGATTTCAGGATCAATCCATGTGAAATACCTCTTCCATATTTGCCCACCATTCACCTTTTTTGCGGGTAGCAACCGGATCCTGCATTGGCTCCATAATTGCCCACCACTCCTGTGTCTTTGGATCTGCAGCCATCTTTGCCATATCGGCAGCAAAATCATTTCCGGTATATTCAAAATATGCATACAGCATCCCGTCTTTATGGAAAATTGAATAGTTATGAATGTTACATTTTTTGATCATATCAAGAATTTCAGACCATACTGCCACATGATACTTTTTGTAACGTTCAAAGTGCTCAGGTTTTACTCCCATAATCTGACCAAATCTTTCCATTTTATTATCGATTTATGTTTATGATTAATTAAATCTGCCATTTTCTACCCGGGTGGTGTTTCGTGTTTTTTAATCCGGAAGAGAATAATTATGTTACAATTATAATAAAATCTACGGAATTTTCGTAGGGACATGCCATTGCATGTCCCTACTGTTAATAAATATTCCTGTTTTAATTTTCAACATAATGTTTCACTGAATTTGTTATTGCTAAATTTGCCGGACCCGGTACGCTGTAATTCAAACAAACACATGACAACCAACTATCTGAACGATCTGAATGAGTCTCAGAAGCAAGCAGTTATCAATACTGAAGGACCTGCTCTTGTAATAGCAGGTGCTGGTTCCGGTAAAACAAGAGTACTAACTTATCGCATTGTTCATCTTCTTCAGAAGGGTATCCCTGCCGGTAAAATACTTGCATTGACCTTTACGAACAAGGCTGCAAAAGAGATGAGAGAGAGGATCACCGGGATTATCAGCCCCGAAATAGCCCGGTACCTCTGGATGGGTACCTTTCACTCCATCTTTGCAAAGATACTGAGGATGGAAGGTGAAAGACTCGGGTACAAACCGAATTATACTATCTACGATTCAACCGATTCTAAAAGTCTCATCAGGACTATTATAAAAGAGTTTAATCTCAATGATAATATTTACAAACCCGGTGTTATCGCTTCAAGGATATCAACCGCAAAAAATAGCCTCGTAACCTCCGGCATGTATGCTGCTGATTCTTTGATGCAGGAAAATGACAAATCGAGCCGGATGCCTTTGCTTGCCGATGTTTACAGGACTTATGCCTCACGCTGTTTCAAGGCTAATGCGATGGATTTTGATGACCTGTTGCTAAATACAAACATACTCTTCAGAGATTTCCCGGATGTTCTTGCAGCATATCAGGAAAGGTTCAATTATGTGCTTGTTGATGAGTATCAGGATACCAACTATTCTCAATACCTGATAGTAAAAAAACTTGCTGCTTCGCATCAGAATATCTGTGTAGTTGGCGACGACGCTCAAAGCATATACTCATTCAGGGGTGCCCGAATTGAAAATATTCTTGAATTCAAAAACGACTACGGTGATTACCAGCTCTTTAAGCTTGAGCAAAATTACAGGTCGACCCAGACAATCGTGAATGCAGCAAACACCATTATTGCAAACAATGAGGGTCAGATTCAGAAAAAGGTTTTTTCAATGAATGAACCCGGGGAAAAGATACAGGTTATGCAGGCGATGACCGATTCTGAAGAAGGGTTTAATGTTTCTTCGGATATTTTTGATAAGAGATTTTCGCTTCAGCTCAACTGGTCAGATTTTGCAATTCTTTACCGGACAAATGCCCAGTCGAGGATCTTTGAAGAGACTCTCCGCAGAAAAAACATACCATATAAAATATATGGAGGACTATCATTTTACGAACGTAAGGAGATAAAAGACATATTAGCGTACTTCAGGATGATAATCAACCCTGAAGATGAGGAAGCTCTCAAGAGGTCGGTAAACTATCCAAAACGAGGTATCGGAGATACTACAATTCAAAAAACATTCGAATTGGCTTCAGCTTTTAATGTCACTCCCTGGAGTATTCTCCCTGAAGCCGGAAAATATCCGGAGCACTTTAATTCAGGGACAGTCAAAAAGTTATCGATGTATGTTGACCTTATTAATACCCTCCGGCTTAATTCCGGCACTACGGATGCTTTTGCAAAAGCGAGGGAAATTGCCCTCGGTTCAGGAATTATGAGAGAACTTAAGGAGGGGAAATCCCCCGAGGAGATCAGCCGTTATGAAAACCTTGAAGAGTTGTTGAATGCAATAAAAGTTTTTACCGAGGCAGCTGAAACCAATGGAGAGCCTTCAACACTGGAGGCTTATATGGCCAATGTGGCATTACTGACTGATCAGGATAACGAAAATGAGGAAGATCGTAATAAAGTCACCCTTATGACCATGCATTCTGCCAAAGGACTGGAATTCAAGCATGTTTATATTGTCGGAATGGAAGACACCCTGTTTCCATCACCAATGTCATCTGGAAGTGCCCGCGAACTTGAGGAAGAGAGACGTCTGTTCTATGTTGCAGTTACCCGTGCCGAAAAGCAGGCAACTCTGAGCTACGCACTTAACAGGTATAAATGGGGAAACCTCGAAAGATGCAGTCCCAGCCGGTTTCTTCGTGAGATTGATCAGAAATTTCTGCATTATCCCCAGACAGGAGGAAAACCGTTTAAGAATAACATTAACGCAGCCAGCAAACCATCATCTTTTCGCGAAGAGCTTCAGACCTATGTAAAGGATGACAGGTTTAAAAAGATCCGGAAAACAGAGCCTGCATCTGACTCTCCCTTCACCGCCAGTGATTCATCATCATTTTCAGAGGGTGATAGAGTACAGCATGAAAGATTTGGTAACGGCATAATAATATCAATTGAGGGTCAACAACCAAACACTACAGCTACTGTGGAGTTTGAAAAAGACGGAAGAAAAAAATTACTACTCAGATTCGCTAAGTTGAAAAAAATGTAAAATTTTCTCCCGTATATTTCTTTTCTCTATCAATACCCCCCGGTAATCTTCTAACTCATTAATCTGGTTAAAGAGCTGAAGATATTATAACTCCTTTCCTTGAAATTTCAGGTAGACGATCACCCGGCCATGATTGAATTCAAGAGTAAAGCTATCTTCCAGCGACTCATTTAATGTTGCAACCCACCAGTTTTTTAGTTTTTTATTGTCCAGAGGATATCGTAATCCTTTAGATGATATTTCTGTTTCAGGATCAATTGAGAAGATTGAAACCTGCTGGCCGGGAAATGATGATATTTTAGACCCATTTAAAAAAGGCAATAGAATTCCAGTATCAGTCACCATTATCACTTTCACATCTTTTGAATATTCTGTTAAGAGTGAAATATTACCAATTGTATGGTCTTCCCGCTTACCTGTGGCACCAACGATCACTATTTCTGTATATCCTCTTTCTGAGCACCAGCAGACTGCCTTTGTCAGATCGTTAGTATCCTGGTTCCCGCCACGGAATATGCGATCGTTGAATCTGTCTGCAGTCTCTTTGCTGAGTGAATCCATATCACCAACTATTGCATAAGGTTGCATTCCGGCATTAAGCAGGTTTTCTGTGCTACCGTCGCAACAGATTATCCGGTCAGCATTCTTAAGGTAACCGAGTGGAATATGATGCTTCGGGAATATTCCGTCAGCAACGATTACAGTACTTGAATTCATATTGATTTTATTATGCATTTTTCTTTAGTCTCTATCTTTTATTACCTCGCCATAAATCCCT
>JBAWXY010000070.1:0-12366 GCA_037143835.1 Bacteroidota bacterium | reverse complement strand
AGAGATACCCGTAACCGAAGCGAAGTATAATGAAAATTAGCATTTTCAGGGAAAATTTAAGAATTTCATTCAGAGCAATTCGATCCAACAGGGTGCGTGCTATTCTTACGATATGTATTATAGCGATTGGTATTATGGCACTTGTGGGTATCCTTACCGCAATCGATGCAATTAAATCATCCCTGACAAATCAGTTTACTATGATGGGTGCCAACTCATTCACAATTACTTCGAGGGGGATGAATATTCAGATCGGCAACAGTAAGTCCAGGGCAAAGAATTTTTCGAGGATCTCATACAGGGAGGCCGAAGAGTTTAAAGGACGATTTGCTGATGGCGCAACGGTTTCCATTTCCTTCAATGCATCGGGATTCTCAACAGTTAAATACGGATCAGAGGAGACAAATCCGAATATCAGCCTTATAGGTGTTGATGAATACCATCTTACAGTTTCTGGTTATGAGATCGAATCAGGAAGAAATTTCAGTGCTGATGAGGTTCAATCGAACCGGCACATTGTGCTTATTGGGGCAGATATAGTAAAGGATCTCTTCAATGAGGGTGTTGACCCTCTTGGGAAAGTTATTACAGTAGCTGGTTTAAAGCTTAAGGTTGCCGGTATTCTAAAGAGTAAGGGAGCCAGTGCCATTAATGGTGATCGTGTATGTTTTATGCCTGTCACAACTGCCCGCCAGTACTTTTCCCGTCCCAATATGTCATTCAGCATTACTATTATGCCTATTAGCCCCGTGAATCTTGATATGATGACTGGGGAGGCAGAGGCTGTTTTCAGGATTGTCCGTAATCTTAATCCAAAGGATGAATCAGATTTCAATATCAATAAAAGCGACAATATAGTTAAGATGCTTCTGGAAAACCTGAAGTACGTTACACTTGCTGCAACAATAATTGGTATAGTAACATTATTCGGAGCTGCTGTCGGACTGATGAATATAATGCTTGTCTCAGTAACAGAAAGGACACGCGAAATAGGCGTAAGAAAAGCTATTGGAGCAAAGACGCAGACTATAAAGTATCAGTTCCTCTTTGAATCGATAATGATAGGGCAGCTGGGAGGGTTTTTTGGAATTATTCTTGGTATTCTTATCGGAAATGCAGTTTCATCTATGCTTAGGTCAAATTTTATTATTCCCTGGGTATGGGTAATGACCGGTATAGTTGTTTGTTTTATTGTAGGTGTTGTTTCCGGTTATGCACCAGCGGTAAAAGCGGCTAATATTGATCCTATTGAAGCTTTAAGATACGAATAAATTAATGGATATGATTATATAAAAAAAGAGAGGAAAAACCTCTCTTTTTTATTTCAATATATGCTTATTACTTCAGCAATGTGATCAGGTCAACAACCCTGCAGGAGTAACCCCACTCGTTATCGTACCATGCCAGTACTTTAATCATTTTCCCGTTTACCATAGTGCTTAGGGAATCAAAGATAGATGATGCAGTTGTATGAATTACATCAACTGAAACAATCGGATCTTCAGTATATTCAAGAATTCCTTTCATCGGACCTTCAGCTGCTTTTTTCATAGCTGCGTTGATCTCTTCTTTTGTAGCTTCTTTCTTAAGGACAGCAACCAGGTCAACAAGCGAACCTGTTGGTGTCGGAACCCTTACTGAAATACCATCAAGTTTACCTTTAAGTTCAGGAATTATTTTTCCGACTGCTTTTGCTGCGCCTGTAGTAGTCGGGATCTGAGATAGAGCGGCTGATCTGGCTCGTCTCAGGTCAGAGTGAGGAAGATCAAGAATTCTCTGATCGTTTGTGTATGAGTGAATAGTTGTCATGTAACCAATCTCGATTCCGAAATTGTCATTCAGAACCTTGGCAACAGGAGCGAGGCAGTTTGTTGTGCATGATGCGTTTGAAACACATTGGTGCTCCGGTTTGAGGTCTTTATCATTTACCCCCAGTACTATCATTGCATCAATAGTATCTTTAGCAGGGACTGTAAGAATTACTTTTTTTGCACCATTCTTCAGGTGATCGCCATAACCGCCTTTTGGGCTCTCTTTTGATGTGAAAATCCCTGTTGATTCAATAACTACATCCGGTTTTTCTTTCCATGGGATATTTGCAGGATTTTTTTCTGCAGTAACTTTTACTTTGAACCCATTGACAATGATATTTTCACTGTCAAAAGTGACACCGGCAAATCTTCCCTGTGTTGAATCGTACTTAAGCAGGTGGGCAAGTGTTTTTGTATCAGTCAGATCGTTGATCCCTATAATCTCAATACCTGGCTTTTCAAGAGCAATTTTAAATACATTGCGGCCTATTCTGCCAAAACCGTTAATAGCTACTTTAATCTTTGACATATCTTTATCATTAATTAGTTAATAAATTGGACTCACAAAAGTAATATTTTCCTGGAAAAAGCCAAGAGGTAAAAAAGATCAATTATTCTTTTTCCTTCTGAAGATATTCAAAAGTTTATTTGATTCAGGATCTAGCGGATCCATAATCATTCCGAACCTGTAACTGACGAATAATGAAAAAAATATGGTTTTGTTATCGGAACTGGCCATGATTGGTATCTTCTTTGGAAAAGCGTTAATCTGGGCTCCGACCTCAATTGCATGTATTAACTTATCCTCTTTACTATACTCGAAATTAAATCCGCCTTTTAAAAATAATCCCGGTAATACTTTTGTCTCATTAAGTCCTTTTGTAAAAGCGGCTCTGCTGTAAATCCGGTCCCAATTTAAGGAATTGAATTTTTCATCTTCAAATTTATATCTAATTATTCCTTGAATAGTATCTACCGGATATGGTATTTGATAGTAGTTGGGTTTATATAAAGCCAATACAGGTCCGGCTGAATAAAAATATCTTATGGCTATTCCGCCAAGATCAGCTTTTTTGAAAATTTCATGCTGATGACCAATCGATCCCCTCAGGTAAAAAGTGGAATTGAGTTTGCCATATATAATAGACCCACCCTGATAGTAGTTTTGATTAGATATTTTATATTCTTTAGGATGCTTAAGAGTTCCTGCTTCAATCTCGAGGAGACGTTTATTAAGAAAATCAATTCTTTTAGCGCCACGGTAGCTGACTCCAATACCATCGGTATTAAGAAGAATTGCAAAAGACCTTTCATTCCGGAAAAAAACCTTCTGCTGCTCATCTAATTCACCCTGGGCAGACAGTGAAACTGCACCAAACAAAAACATTACCGCTATTATAAGCAGCTTCTTCATTTTTCTATGCAAACTTATAAAATTGGAGGAATTAAAAGAGCAATCCGGAAATCAGACATTCTGACCTGCCTGCTCCGTATCAGCCCTGGAATAAGCCGGACAATCCTTTTGACTACATGAACTGACAACCAGAGCCGTAACAAAAGCAACTATTAGTAAAACAGCAAACTTTTTCATACTAGATATTATATTTAATTATTTACAAAAATAAACTTTTCATTCTGAATACAATCTTTGTGCCAAAAATAAACTTAAAACAAATTATACATGGGGTTGGAAATCAATATTCAACCTTAAAACAATATAATAAGAACAAATAAATATATTAAAGGGTTTATATCTGTAACTTTTTTATTTGATATTTGTTATTCATTCAATAGAATAATAAAAATTATGAGTGTCATAAATCATGAATAAAGAAGAATTAAGGGCTAAAGCCCTATTCTTAAGGCCGATGAATAACCCCGGACTTAAGTCCGGGGTTATTCATAATGAGTTGATTGTGGACTTTAGTCCAAAACATGTATTTTAAAAAACACCACAAAACTTATCATTATCAAAAATTTTCTGGTTTTATTAATCAATACTGATACTTATTATAAACTATTAGTATGAACAAGAGAGTTGTGATAATATTATTAATTACATATTTTGCTATTATGAGCGATGAATCTTATTCTCAGGAAAAATTAAAATACTATGATCTCACAAAAGTGGAATCAAATGTCATAAATAATAAAGGTACCGAATCTCCATTTACAGGTAAGTTTAACAAATACCAGGAAAAAGGTACTTATATCTGTAAAAAATGCGGAGTTGCACTCTATTATTCCTCTGACAAATTTGAATCAGGTTGCGGGTGGCCGAGTTTTGATAATGAAATAAAAGGGGCTGTTAACAGGTTTCCCGATGCCGACGGCATGAGAACTGAAATAGAATGTGCTAACTGTGGTGCTCATCTTGGACATGTTTTCACCGGGGAAAGGTTAACTTCCAAAAACGTACGTCATTGTGTCAATTCCGTTTCACTTGATTTTGTACCGGTACAACTGGAAGCAGGTAGATACGGCACCGCGATTTTTGCCGGGGGATGCTTCTGGGGAGTCGAATACTTTCTTCAGAAAGCACCGGGCGTAATCTCTGTAACATCGGGTTATACAGGCGGACAGGTAAAAAATCCAACCTATAGAGAGGTTTGTACTGGAAATACAGGACATGCTGAAGCGGTTAAAATTGTCTATGATCCTGATAAAACATCATTTGAGAAGCTTCTTAAATTGTTCCTCGAGATTCACGATCCGACGCAGGTTGGAAGACAGGGTCCGGACATTGGCGATCAGTACAGGTCAGAAATATTCTATATGAATGATGATCAGAAGAATATGGCTGAGAATAACCTGAATATCCTGAAATCTAAAGGATTAAAAGTAGCAACAGTTTTGACAAAAGCCTCAGAATTCTATCCGGCAGAAGCCTATCATCAGGATTATTATTTCAACAACGGGAAAGTGCCATATTGCCATGCATATACGAAGAGGTTCTGAACTTTCAAATATGGAAAAAAGATAATAAAAAGATAATAATTTATTGCCACTAAATCCGGTAAACGATTAACTTTAGCAAGTTTTAATTGAATCTTTGCCGGAAAATATGAATTTAAGGGATTATCGTAATCGGACTTTTATCACGGGCAGGACAAAGGTCTGGTTTATTATTGCGGGCTTTATCATAGGTCTCATCTTTCTCAAATCAGGGAAAGCAGTTGTGTCATACACTTCTTCCGATAAATATTGTGTATCGTGTCATATACACCCACAGTCTGACCAGAGTTGGAAACTGTCAACACATTATAATAATCCTTCAGGAAACGTTGTCCATTGTGCTGATTGTCATCTTCCTCCTGAAGGTCATGGGTATCTGTTTGCAAAAGCAAAACATGGGGTAAAGGATGTCTATGGGTATTTCTTTAAGGACAGTGCAAAGATTAACTGGCAGGAGAAAAAACTGCTTGAAAATGCAAAAGGAATCGTTTATGAAATATCATGTCTCGAATGTCACCAGAACCTTTTCCCGGTTAAATTGTCTGTTAATGGCGGCAATGCGCACCTTTTCTATACAACAAGCGAGGAGCCGTTAAATTGTATAAACTGTCATCTGAATGTAGGGCATTACAACAGGAATGCCATTCATGCCCATGATACAAGTTTTGGTGTTACGGTCACAGCAAATCAGGCCATTTTCACAGAGCCTGCAAAGGTTGAAAAATTCCAAAATTTCAATGAAATGATACCAGGCACAAATGTCTCTTTTGAGATGGTGGCAATCCCGGGAGGAACATTTAATATGGGAAGTCCTGATGTCGAACCATTACGCAAACCCAACGAAGGTCCTGTCAGGAAAGTGACCATATCAAAATTCTGGATGGCCAAAGCTGAGGTGACCTGGGATGAATACTTAGCCTTCTTCAGGGCAACAGGTTCGCAGGGGAGAACAGAAGGACAGGTTGTTAGCAAAAAGAATGTGGATGCAATCAGCGGAGCGACGCCTCCATGGGGTGCTCCCGATCAGGGCTGGGGTAAAGGCTCCCGTCCCGCTATAACAATGACGTGGCATGCAGCAAATGTTTATTGCCAGTGGTTGTCGAAGGTTACCGGTAAAAAATACCGGCTGCCTACTGAGGCCGAATGGGAATATGCCTGCAGGGGCGGAACTGAAACTCCTTATTTCTTCGAGGGTAACCCAAAAAAATTTACATCCTCCGGCTTTTTAAAGAAAATCTTTGGTCCGGATACAGCAAATATATCCTCAAGGGTAGTTTATAAATTAAATAGTTCGTCCAGGACAAAAGAACCTGTATCAGTTAAAGAAAATCCATTTGGATTGATGAATATGTCGGGGAATGTTGCAGAGTTCTGTTATGATTTCTATTCTCCCGATGCATATAAAGCCGATTCAGTAGAAATGGTCAATCCTAAAGGACCTGCGAGAGGACAAGAGCATGTGATTCGCGGCGGGTCGTTTAAAAGCGATGCAAAAGATGTCAGGAGCGCGGCCCGCGATTTCACAAAAACGAAGGCATGGCTGGTTACCGACCCACAGATGCCGAAAAGTATATGGTGGTATTCCGATTGTATCGATGTTGGATTCAGGGTAGTATGTGAAACTGACAGTGTAACAGGACAATAAGAAAGGTTATTTTAACAGAAAAAAAATGCAGAATATTGACAGAAGAAAATTCATTGGAAAAACAGCGCTTGCAGGTATTGGATTAGCCGGAGCAGGGGCTTTGATAACAGCATGCAAAAGAAAACCGGATGTCGAAGTATCAGGGCTTCCTCCGATTTTAAACGGTGCACCAAAAGGCAAAAAACTCAAGGCGGGACTGGTTGGCGTCGGAGCAAGAGGTACCGGGGCAGCTATCAATTTTATTAGTGCAGGACCCGATCTGGAGATAATTGCCCTTGCAGATGTCTTCCAGGATAAGATTGACGCCTGCCGCGAAAGATTTGCTTCATTCAATCTTCCGATACCGGCCGAAAACTGCTTTGTTGGTTTTGATGGCTATAAAAAGTTGATGGCTCTTCCTGATATCGATGTTGTTTTACTCACAACACCGCCTCAATTCCGCCCTGAACATTTTCTTGAAGCTGTTTCCAATAACAAACATGTCTTTCTGGAAAAACCGGTTGCAGTCGACCCTGTTGGTATAAGATCGGTAATAACCACCGGGAAAAAAGCCGAAGCTATCGGGCTGTGCGTTGTCACAGGAACACAGAGGCGTCATCAGCAAGATTATATCGAGACATATAAACAGGTAATGAACGGTGCAATTGGTACAATCACCTCCGCCAAAGCATTCTGGAACCAGGACCATGTATGGTTCCGTGAGCGTGAAGAGGGATGGAACGATATGGAGTACATGATCCGTAACTGGAACAATTTCTGCTGGTTATGCGGCGATCATATTCTTGATACACACGTACATAATATCGATGTTATCAACTGGTTCATGGGCAAATATCCCGGGAAAGCAATCGGTTATGGTGGCCGTCACCGCAGGGTTACCGGTGACCAGTATGACTTTTTCAGCATCGACTTTGATTATGGTAATGGTGTCAGTTCACATAGTATGTGCCGTCAGATAGACAGTTGTGCTAACGGAACCGGCGAAGTTATTATGGGAACTGAAGGTTATACCAACTGTGTCAACACAATATGGGATCTTAAGGGAAATGTTAAATGGCAATTTGAATATCCGAAAGATGAAAACGGAAATCCAATGAACCAGGTGAAAATTCCTCCTTATGTACAGGAACATATGCACCTTGTTCACGCTATCCGTACAGGCAATTATGTGAATGAAGCAGAACAGACAGCTCTTTCAACTCTTACTGCCATCATGGGAAGGACCGCAGCCTATACAGGGCGTGCAATTACCTGGGATGAAATATTTAAATCAGATATGGACCTTGGACCGGCTAAAATTGAGTTCGGCCCGGTTGATATGGTTTTCGAAACGCCTATTCCGGGAACACCTGTAATTGTTTAATATATAAGTTATTATATTATAGTATAACTAAAATAAAATCAAAATGGCAAACAAATCATCAAGAAGAGATTTTGTTAAACGATCAGCTGCAGTTGTAGCAGGTGCTATTGTGCTTCCGCAAATCATTCCTTCCTCAGCGTTTGGAATGGGAGGCAGGATTGCCCCGAGCGATCGTATTGTGATAGGTGCAATTGGTACCGGATCGCAGGGTATGAGCAATATGCGAGATTTTTTAAGACTCAAAGATGCCGTACAGTTCGTTGCAGTCTGCGATGTGGATGCCCTTCGCCTGGCCAAAGCCAAAGAGACTGTTGACCAGGCAAATAAAAACAGTGATTGCCGGACTTATGGCGATTACCGTGAATTACTTGAAAAAGAAAAACTGGATGCTGTTTCTTTAGCACTACCTGACCACTGGCATGGGATTATTTACACTGAAGTGGCTAATAAGAAATTAAATGTCTATGGTGAAAAACCTATCTGTCGTACCATAAATGATGGTCAGACTATTGTCAAAGCTGTTAAGAAGAACAACATTATCTGGCAGACAGGAAGCTGGCAGCGCTCTGAGGCTAATTTCCACCGTGGAGCCGAACTTGCTATTAATGGCAGGGTAGGAAAGATAAAATATATAGAAGTAGGACTGCCTGATGGAAATATGGGTATAGGTACTCCGCCAATCCAGGAAGTTCCCGATGAACTGAACTGGGAAATGTGGCTGGGACCTGCTTTAAAAGTACCATACCGTGGTGTTTCACATTGGAACTGGCGTTGGATACTCGATTATTCAGGCGGTCAGTTAACCGATTGGGCTGGGCACCATATCGATATCGCCAATTGGGGAACAGGATTGGAACATACCGGCCCGGTTGAGATTTCAGGAACGGGTGTCTACCCGGTGGAAGGAATTTATAATGTACCGGTGGAATATGATTTCATTTGCAAGTATGCAAACGGCATTGAAATGCGTGTAGCAAATGCATCACGACTACCTCTTGGAATGGGAACTACATGGCATGGCGACCTTGGCTGGGTTCATGTTGACAGGGGAAACAAAATTTCCGCTTCTGATACCAGGATACTCGATGAGGTGATCGGTGAGAATGAGATTCAATTATATAAGAGCGAGAACCATTGGCAGAACTTTGTTGATTGTGTCCGTTCAGGAAAGCAAACTATTGCTCCGGTAGAGGTCGCATACAGGGCAATATCTGTTGCATTATTAGGTGAAATAGCAATGACAACCGGACAGACAATTAAATGGGATCCAGATAAGGAAGAAATAATAGGCAACCCAAGGGCCAGCCACCTGCTGAGCCGTCCTTACCGTCAACCATGGACATTACCAATAGTTTAATCCGATATTAATATGAAAAAACAATATTTATTTTTAATAGTTGTAGCAGGTTTATTAACCTTCTTTTCTGCCTGTAAAAATGAGGCAGTCTACAAAACATTGATCATCACAGGTCAGAATAACCATAACTGGAAAGCAAGTTCTCCGGTTCTGAAACAGATACTCGACGAGACAGGGATGTTTACGGCCGAGATCATGATCACTCCTGATAAAGGTGGTGATATGAGCACTTTCAGCCCCGATTTTTCAAAGTTCAGACTTGTTGTACTCGACTATAACGGCGACTCGTGGTCAGATAAAACAAACGCTGCCTTCCTTGAATATGTTAAAAACGGAGGTGGTGTTGTGGTTTACCATGCTGCCGATAATTCGTTCCCGGCATGGAAAGAGTATAACGAAATGATCGGACTTGGTGGATGGGGTAACCGCACCGAAAAAGATGGTCCGTATGTGTATTATAAACATAATAAACTAGTTATAGATACTGCAGCTGGTAATGGCGGTTCTCATGGCAAGAGAAGAGAATATATAGTTACAACCCGCATAACTGATCATCCTATAACCAAAGGTTTGCCTGTTAAATGGTTCCATGGGAATGATGAGTTATACAGCCAGCTTCGCGGTCCTGCTAAAAACATGCAGATCCTTGCTACAGCTTTTGCTGATAGTGCTGCAGGTGGAGGAACAATGAGGGATGAGCCTATGCTTATGACTATCACATTTGATAAAGGAAGGATTTTTCATACTGCTATGGGTCATGCTGATGAAGGTGGTGGCCCTGCAATGCAATGCGTGGGATTTATCACAACTCTGCAGAGAGGCGCTGAATGGGCAGTTACAGGAAATGTAACTCAACCGGTACCATCCGATTTTCCAAGTACTGCCGGAGTAGTACTTCGTCCCGACTTTAAGGAGATGACACTCGAAGAGGCTATTTCAAATGTAGGAAGCTATGATATTGCAAAAAGCACTAAATATTTTACCTACCTGCAAAGTCAAATCCGGAATCTGGCAGGCGATGAAGAGGGCTTGTTGAATCTTGAGAAGATGATGGTAAAAGTCCTCATCGGCAATGAAACTACCGTTGAAGCAAAGAAACTTTTACTTCGCGAATTAAGCTGGATGGGTTCTGATTATTCTGTTCCTGCTATTAAAGATCTTGTATCAAATGTTGAGTTAAAGGATGAAGCTGAATTTGCACTTTTAAGGCATCAAAAATAAAATAATTCTACCCCCATCCCAACCTTCCCCCAGATGGGAGAAGGGGTTGATATAAAGTAGTTTAAGTCCCTCCCCAAATGGGGAGGGATTTAGGGTGGGGTAAAAATAAATATTATGCTTTCATTGATAATACCCATATTTAATGAAGAGAAACTGATTGATGAGTTGGTGAAAAGGACTATTTCAGCTCTTGAATCATTTATCACTGATTATGAGGTGATTTTTGTTGACGATGGAAGTACGGACCAGAGCCTTAACAGGATTCTGTACTGGCAGCAACAAAACAGGAAGATAAAAATACTTTCATTATCAAAGAATTTTGGACATCAGGCTGCATATACAGCAGGATTAGAACATGCTAAAGGTGAACTTGTTGCAATGATGGATGGCGACCTGCAGGATCCTCCCGAGTTGCTTTCGGAGATGTACAAAAAGATCAGGGATGAAGATTTTGACATTGTCAGTGGTAAAAAGACCGGGAGAAAAGGTAAGAAAGGCCGGATCCTGTATGCAATTTTGTTCCATCTTTTTTTTAAGAATATTGGTGAGATAAAAAATATGGAGAATTCCGGTAACTACTCCATGATGAAGCGGGAAGCCGTTGATGCACTGCTGATGATGAAAGAAAAAGTCAGGTATCTTCCGGGTCTGAGAACCTTTATCGGTTTTAAACAAGGATATGTTGAATTTGTGAGAGAAGGCCGCTTCAAAGGTGATCCTAAAATGAGCATTCGCAAGCTGTTTGTGCTGGCTGCAGATGCAATTTTTTCCTTTTCAAGATTTCCGATTCGCCTTTGTCTGATTCTTGGGACAATCGGCACACTTGTCTTTATGGGCGCAGGAATATATGTTTTAATTGCCAAAGCCTATGGTTTTGCGGTTATCGGATGGTCATCAACTCTTCTCAGTATCTATTTCCTGGGGTCTATTCAATTGGTTTTCCTGGGTATCCTTGGTGAATATGTTTACAGAAGCTATAAGGAATCACAAAACCGTCCGGTCTATTTCGTTAAAAAGTTTTACGACGGTTTGGAAAAATGATGAAAGAGACAAGGCTAAAATATATCTTTTATTTTTCGTCCGCAATTCTTCTTTTTCTGATGCTTCTCACAAGCAGGGATGCGGGTATCACTTGCGATGAAGTACTGCATTATAATCAATCAGTTTCCGTTTATAACTATTTTGCTACTCACGGAGAGGACCAGTCTGCTCTGAATACACCTGTCACTAATCTGAAATACTATGGCCAGTCTTTCGATAATATGGTCACAATATTAATCAGATGGTTTAACATTGAGAATATTTACGGGTTTCGGCATCTGATGAGTTCTATAGCAGGGTGGCTTGTTATTTTAATAACAGCTCTTTTTGCTGTGTGGCTTGCGGGTTACAGGGCAGGTATTCTTGCAATGATCCTGTTTGCTGTTTCCCCGACTTTTATCGGACATACCCAGAATAACCTGAAAGATATCCCATTTGCTCTTGGTTACATCGCAAGCACTTTTTACACTCTTAAGTTTTTTGTTTCAGGGAAAAAGAATTCAATCCTGAATATAATATTGCTAACAGCCAGTATTGCTTTTTCAATCAGCATCAGGGCTGGAGGGTTACTTTTGATATGTTATCTCTTCTTTTTCTTTTTTCTCTTCTATATATTTAAATATCTGAGAGATAAACAAATTAATTTTATTGAATTCAGGACAAAGTTATTATGGATAACCGGGATTACTATAATATCCTGGTTATTAAGCATTTTATTATGGCCGTTTGCACTTCAGAGTCCTGTTAAGAATGTTCTTGAATCGTACAATGTGATGGCTCATTTCCCCGATACTTTCCGTCAGATATTTGAAGGGAAAGTCGAATGGTCCGATTATATGCCGTGGTATTACCTGCCTAAATCCATGTCAATCACTATTCCTCTTATTGTATTGACCGGTTTGATTTTATTCATTATTTTCTCAAGACTTTTATTCAAAAATGGAAAGGTTGTTCTATATGGTTTTGTAATTTT
>JBAWXY010000069.1:0-12621 GCA_037143835.1 Bacteroidota bacterium | reverse complement strand
TAAGACATAAGTGCGTTTTCGGTGAAACTTGTACCGTAACCATCAGGTTTCCCGACCAGGTTGGAGGCGATATCGTACCATTTGCTGATGTCATAAATCATACTTGAGGCACGTAAATTAATACCTTCCTGGCGGGATTTTTGGGCAGACTGAAGTAGAGTTACACCCACGGTATGGATGTTGGCAAAGGTCTTGTCGAAGTACAACAGGTTTTCTGCAACCCATGCAAAATTCTGGGTAGTACTGTAACCTGCAGTATTAGGTCTGTTGGTAAGATGGCTTGTAGCTAAGGGACCGGTCCAGGCACCGCTTCTGTATTGACGGAATTGTGCACCGAAGTTCAGGCGATATTTTAACCAGGGAGTAAACTTTATTTCCCCGAAAGAATTTGAATAGATGGCATAAATAGACCTTTCATTGAGGGATTGATCGATGTCTATCAGCGGATTCCAGAGAGATAGATTGCCTCCGGGATTATAAATATTAATTCCATCGGCTGTTTTTGGCAATGCATAAGGGAACTGATCAAGAGCCCTTGAATATAGATCTTTTGACCCTGTATTTGAGGTATTCTCACCCTGAATGCCAAAATTCTGCAAAGAATATGATGAGTTAACGGAAGTACCTATAGTGAGCCATTTAACGGGAGAAATATCCCCGTTCATAATGACATTGTACCGTTTGTAATCCTGGTCCTTCTGAACGCCAAGCTGATTAAGATAACCTATTGACATATATAAATGTGAAAAATCGTCTCCTTTGGACAGCGAAAGCTGGTGGTTCTGTGTTACTCCTTGGCGAAGAGCATCATTTGCCCAATCCCAGGTTCTGATGTTAGCTGAGTTGTAAACAGGTACTTTAGCAGGCCATCCGAGAGCTTGCTCTGCAGCAGTTGTTGCCCTCATTTTTACAGTTCCTCCTATAACATCATTCTCCCATTCATATCCCATCAACACCGACTCCTTGGCAACAGGGTCAGATGCAAGGCCAAATTTTGTAACATCCAAAGCCGGATCAGGATACCAGAGAGTAGCAGGAATTTTCAGGTCAGTATTTGTGGTGGTATTATACAACCGTCCATTCATCAGGCTCAAACGCCGCTGGTCAATGGTTTCTCCTCCATTCATCCATTCTGTGAGAGAATGATAGGAGTCAAGGGAGACTGTGGTGTTATAATTGATAGTAATCTTTCCTTTAGTTCCTTTTTTGGTTGTGATGAGGATCACCCCATTAGCCCCACGGGAACCATAGATGGCAGTAGCTGATGCATCCTTGAGGATTTCAACCGAACTGATATCGTTTGGGTTAAAATCTGTCATATTACCAATGGCAAGTGGGATACCGTCAACCACATATAGAGGTTCATTTGAAGCCTGCATAGAACGGTTCCCACGGATAGTTACCGGAGGAAGTTCCCCAGGTTTGATATTGGATGTGATATCTACACCGGTAGCCTTACCCTGAAGTGCCTGAATCACGTTTTGGACAGGACGTTCACTTAAGGTTTTCTGCGATACACTGGTAAGAGCTCCGGTCACATCGCTCTTTTTAACAGTACCATAACCAACTACAACTATTTCATCCAGCGCTGTTATATCCTCACTCATTTCAACATCTATTGACCTGCGACCCTGAACCGGTACCGTGACTTTAGCATAACCAATGAAGGTAAATTCAAGCGTTCCATTAGGATTTGTCAGAGCAATGGAATAATTACCGTTTGAGTCTGTTATAACTCCAATGGTGGTACCTGAAACAACAACGTTCACTCCCGGTAAGGGAAGTCTGGTTGTTGCATCAATGACTTTTCCGGTTACATTTAATTGTTGCAGTTCATCAATAAGGCCAGACTCCTGTTTATTTGTAAGTATAATCTGCCGGTCATAAACTGCATATTTGACATCATAGCCATCAAAAATATCATTTAAAATATCTCTGATCGAACTTTTGTCAGCTATAATGTCCACCTTTCGGGTAACATCTATTAGTTTCTGATTATAAAGAAAATAAAACTCACTTTCTTGTTCAATATTATCAAGGATCTGCTCAATTGAACAGTCTTTGAGATCAAGTGAGATTTTTGTTGTCTGAGAATATGTTGGGGTTGCCAGCGCATTCAACATACAACAAAACAGAAGGAGAGTAGTAATTTTCATTTTAAAAAGGAGTTTCTGGAAATTACTGTATGGTTCTTTTAAACCGCAGTAATTAAGGATTTTTTTCATACTTTTGTAAAGTTAGTTGGTTAATAATCAATTAGATTTTTAAAAGAGAATTTGTTAGCCACTAATTTGAGAGGGAAAGTGTTACCGCACATTTCCTCTCTTTTTTAATAGGTACCAGTGAATTTCTGTTTTGTGATTAGTTGGTATTAGATTATTACTCCGGAGTTAATATATTTTTCTTATGTTAAAAATCTTCAGATCAGATATTATTGTTTTTGCTTTACCATGGAAATTATAACTTTCTTCTTGGGAAATGAACCATCTGGTAATGGTGTTCGCTTGATTTCTTTAAATTTTATTGGAGATGAGATTTCTAATAATTTAAGAATTTCTGTTAATGATTCATCTTCAAATGTTGCCCGATATCTGTAGGCCTGAAGTGAGCTACCCTGTAATTCTATATCGACATTGAAGACCTGACCGATTTTTTTTACAACCTCACTTAATGGCTCATTACGAAAAATAAGTTTACCGTCTTTCCAGGCAATATATTTATATGTGTCCTCAATATTAATTGTAACCACTTTGGTGTATTTATTGAAAATCAGATGCTGATTTGGATTTAATTCTGATACCAGTCTGCTACTTCCATCTGTATTAAGCTCATCTACAAACACTTTGCCATCGAGTAATGTTATTTCTGATTTAGAATCTGAATTATAACCAAAGACATTGAACTTGGTGCCCGTAGCTTTAATAGTCAGATTTGATGTTTTAACTATAAAAGGCATTGCGGAATTGCTGGTTACTTCAAAGTATGCTTCTCCATTGAGAAAAACTTCACGCTGATTGCCGCTGAATTTATCAGGATATTTCAGACTGCTGCCGGAATTTAGCCAAACAAGCGAGCCATCAACAAGTTTTAATGCAGTACGGGTACCGAAAGTTGCAAACACCTCGCTAAAAACAGGAGAAGTTGATGATAATACTTTCTTTGAGCTGAAGATAAACCAGATTATATTGCCGATAAGCAGAGGTATCAGAAGAATAGCGGCAATTTTTCCCCAAAATATCCAAAGTTTCTTTAAAGGAGAACTTCCGGATATCCGTTGAAGAATATTTTCCAAAGCCTTTTCTGAGTTAATAGTTTTCGGCAAGTATTGTGTATCAGTTGTTTCCCAGATATTTTTTAACTGATCAAAGTATTTTCTGTTTTCATCAGAATCACTTATCCACTTCTCCAGATTTATCTTTTCTTCATTATCTGCATTTCCGGACAGATACTTTGCTATTATCTGGATAATAGCTTCATTTTTTTCTGTTTTCATCATTATTAAGACGGTTCATAAACTAAATACCACAATGAGAATAATTTAAAAATCATTATAAATAATGCCAAATTAAAATTTAAGGGATTCCACTTTATTTTCGAATAGCCTGAATTATTAAACCAGATAGTCATGTAACTCATCCCTGAGCAAACTTAATGTCTTCCCAATTCTGACTTCAACTGTTCTTACCGAGACATTTAGTTTTTCTGCAATTTCATGATATTTTAGCCCTTCATAACGATGCATACGATAAACTTGTGAAATTTCCGGAGGAAGTTTATCCAGAGCAACTTTAATCAAACCTTCAATTTCTGAATTAATTAAATGATTATCAGTGTTATATTCATAGTTTATGGAGTTTGTAAAAACTTCATGACTATATTTTTGCTTGATTTTTTCATGACGGAGCCAATCAATACATTTATTTTGTACAGATTTAAGCAGAAATGATTTTATTGAAACATTAATGTTTATTGCATCATGTTCTTCCCATATTTTAGCAAAGGTATCCTGAACAATTTCTTCAGCCGAATCAATTTCGTGAGTAAAATTTGTGGCGAACAAAACGAGATCTTTATAATATGCAATAAAAATAACAGAGAAGGCATTTTTGCTTCCTTGTTTGAGTTCCGAAACTAATACCTTTTCAATTAAATTTTCCTGCCTTATCAATTATTTGCATATTTTCTATCAAATTTAGGTTTTAATCAGATAAAACACCTTAAGAAGCCAAAGAAATAGCTTGAGGTTGATTGTCTGATCTGTTTCTGGCCATTTCACATTAAAAATAATCAATTTCCTTAATGTGAAGGAATTTACTATTTTCGTCTTCCGGGAATAAACCGATTTCCGGACTAATATTTGTTTGCATTTACCATTAATGATTTGAAAGAATGAAGCCATTTATTTTAGCGGAGACAAACTGGAAAACTATCAAAGATCAGAAAATCGATTTAGCTGTTTTGCCCTGGGGGGCAAATGAAGCGCATAATTATCATTTGCCATTTGCCACAGATAATATAATGGTTGAAAAAATTGCAATAGAATCTGCTCAATCAGTATGGAATAAAGGAGCCAGAATAATTGTGTTGCCAACAATTCCATTTGGTGTAAATACCGGTCAGCTGGATATTAAATTAAATATTAACCTGAACCCAAGTACGCAATTTGCCATTCTGAATGATGTGATTGATGTCCTGAACAGACATGAAATTTATAAGTTTCTGATTTTGAATGGGCATGGCGGTAATGATTTTAAACAGATAATCAGAGAATTAGGGCTTAAATACCCAAAAATGTTTATTTGCAGTTGCAACTGGTATCAGTCATTTGACAATTCAGAATTTTTTGAAAATAATGGTGGTCATGCTGATGAAATGGAAACAAGTATGATGCAATTCCTTGCTCCCGAACTGGTTCTTCCACTAAATGAAGCAGGGAAAGGGGAAGGCAAAAAGTTTAAAATAAGCGCATTAAATGAAAAATGGGCATGGGCTGAACGTAAATGGACGCAAGTCACCAGTGATACGGGAATCGGCGATCCTTCCAAAGCAACTCCGGTAAAAGGAGAACAATGTTTTAAAGAAGTCATAAAAAAGGTCGGCGATCTTATGATTGAATTATCGGAGGCAGATATAAATAATATGTATGAATGATATGGAAAAGACTATGTTTCAAAAGCTCAATTTATTTTTAATTGCGATACTGTTAGTGCTGACATCTTGTAAAAATGGATCGTTTGTGTCGCAACGAGAAACAATGCTTCTTAACGGATCGTGGCAGTTCGCTTTAGACACAGCCCGGATTGGCATCGCAGAAAAGTGGTATGCATGGACCCTTTCCGATTCGGTGAAATTGCCGGGGACCCTTGATGAGAACAAAAAAGGGATCCCGAATACCAACAGGCAGGAAACAATGAGGCTTTCACGCGAGCTGATGTATGCGGGAATGGCCTGGTACCAGAAGGAGGTGACTATTCCGAAAAGCTGGAAGGGGCAGATTATCAGATTAATGATGGAGAGAACCAAGCCGACCCGCATTTGGGTTGACACTGTTCTGGCCGGCAGTAGCGACGATATTTTAACAGCTCAATATTACGATTTATCATCACATCTAACTCCCGGGAAACATATAATTACAATCCTGGTAAATAATGGTAATGGTTCGGTTCCGCGGGGAATTACCGGTTCACACGCATGGACTGAACATACACAAAGCAACTGGAATGGAATTATTGGTAAGTTCTGTCTGGAAGCATCCAGCCCCACACACATTGAAAACATCCAGGTTTATCCTGATGTGACTTCAAAGAACATTCTGGTAAAGGTCAGGATTTACAATCCGGAAGGGAACACTGAAAAGGCTGAGTTATCGCTTCAGGCCAATGGCTGGAATACTGAAGTTAAGCACAATGTATCTTCAAAATCATTTCCTTTAACACTAAAGTCAGGTGAAAATGCCGTGGAACTTACTTATAACATGGGCAATAAATTTCAGTTATGGAGCGAGTTTAATCCTGCTTTGTACAAGCTGAATGTAACTCTTAAAACCAAAGAAGTACTGGATAATTCCACCGCTGATTTTGGTATGCGTAAGTTTTCCACCTTAGGGACCCAGTTTACTATAAATGGTATAAAAACATTTCTCCGTGGCAAACACGATGCATGCGTCTTCCCTTTAACAGGTTATCCTCCCATGGATGTAGAAAGCTGGCAAAAAGTCTTCAGGATTGCAAAATCATATAACATAAACTTCTACCGTTTTCATTCATGGACACCTCCGCTTGCAGCCTTTGAAGCTGCAGATATTGAAGGGATGTACCTGCAGCCTGAATTGCCTTTCTGGGGCGGATTCAGCAAGGACAGGAATCCCGATTTAAATGCTTTTCTGCTTAAGGAAGGCGAACATATTCTTGAAACTTATGGAAATCATGCATCTTTTGTAATGTTCGCTCTGGGAAATGAACTTTCAGGCGATTTTGATGTGATGAAAGAGTTCTTAAATCATTTCAAATCTCTGGATAACCGCCATCTTATGACCTATGGTTCAAATAATTATCTTGGTTTCAGGGGACAGGCAGAAGGGGAAGATTATTACGCAGGCTGCCGTGTGGGAGCTGATACAGACACCACCTACAGCACACATATCCGTGCTTCATTTTCATTTGCCGATGCATACGACGGGGGTTATTTAAATGGCCGTTACCCCTCAACCAATCTGAATTATTCAGGGGCTATCTCAAAATGCACCATTCCTGCTCTCGGCACTGAGGTTGGTCAGTACCAGATTTATCCTAACTATGATGAGATAGAAAAATACACAGGCGTGATGAAGCCATGGAATTTTGAAGTCTTCAGGGAACGGCTTAAGGAAAATAACCTGAGTGACCAGGCAAAGGAATTTTTCAGAGCATCAGGTGCTTCCAGTGCGATATGCTACAAGGCTGATATTGAGATGGCAATGAGAACTCCGGGTTTTGGGGGTTTTCACCTGCTTGATCTTCAGGATTTTCCCGGACAGGGAACTGCACTAATAGGAATATTGGATGCATTTATGGAAAGTAAAGGTTTGATCACCCCTGAGGAATTCAGTCAATTCTGTAACAGGGTGGTTCCTCTGGTTATTATGGAAAAATACTGCTGGACAAACAGCGAACCGTTTACAGGGAAAATCCAGATAGCTAATTATTCGGAAGCAACGCTGAAAGCACAATCCGTTAAATGGGAACTGAAAAAAGCCAATGGTGAAATAATTAACCAGAATCGGGTATCAGCAGATATTTCTCAAGGTGAATTGACTGATGTGGCTTCTTTGAATATTGACTTGTCAAAGATTTCGAAGGCCGAAAAACTTTCCCTTTCAATAGTTCTCGAAGGGACTCAATATAAAAACACTTATCCGGTCTGGGTTTATCCTGCTGATGTGGATACAAAAGTACCGGAGAATATATTGGTATCGGAGAAACTGGATAAAACCATTCTTTCAAAACTTTCAGGAGGTGCAACTATTTTGTTATTCCCTGACTTTAAGGACATAGTTGATCTATCTGTAGGTGGTTTATATATCCCTGATTACTGGAATTACCTTATGTTTAAAGGAATTTCCGAGTCAAATAAAAGACCTGTATCGCCGGGCACCATGTCAATTCTTACAAATCCTGAGCTTCCCTTACTGAACGATTTTCCAACGGAATTCCATACTAACTGGCAATGGTGGCCTATTGTTAAAAACAGCCGCCCATTTATTCTGGATAATACACCAAAAGATTATCGGCCCCTGGTACAGGTCGTAGATAATATTGAAAGGAACCATAAACTTGGACTGATCTTTGAATTTGCGGTCGGGAAGGGTAAATTGCTGGTATGTATGTCAAATCTGAAGGCTATTCAGGATAAACCTGAAGGGAGACAGTTATATAATAGTATTCTCCAGTACATATCGTCGGATAAATTCAACCCCGCTCAAGCGCTTACTCAGACAGAACTTGTTGAGTTATTCAGCACCAAAGTTTCAGCTAAGAAAATTACCGGGGTAAAAAATATTTCCTATCAGTAAAAGCTTAAAAAGGCAAAGTCAAGATTTATTTGTTTTGTATATCTGATTTTTTATCTTTATAACTGATAAACCAGATAAAACTTGTAACTAATTCACACCTAATAACTCAGATTGATGAAAACTTCAAGAAGAACATTTGTTAAAACCAGCGCGCTGGCTGCATTAAGCACAGCGTTTTTTCCCGGATCAGTTTTTGCAGCCAAAAAGCAAAAGGGGATGGTAGGCCTTCAGTTATATTCTATACGCACAGAAATGTCTAAAGATCCTCTCGGATCACTGACTCAACTGGCTAAAATGGGCTATGTATATGTAGAACATGCCAATTATATTAACCGTAAATTTTATAGTTATGCTGCACCCGAATTCAAAAAAGTTCTTGATGGGCTTGGTTTAAAAATGATCAGTGGCCACACTGTTATGGGAAGACAGCATTGGGATGAGGCTAAAAAGGATTTCAGCGACAGCTGGAAATTTACTGTAGAGGATGCTGCCGTTCTGGGGCAAAAATGGGTCATCAGTCCATCAATGGATGAGAGTATGAGAAAAACCTATGACGATTTCAAACGTTATATGGATGTTTTTAACAAGAGTGGCGAATTATGTAAAAAATCAGGAATGAAATTTGGCTACCATAACCACGATTTTGAGTTCAGCGAAAAACTCAATGATGAAAAATTGTTTGATATTATGATGAAGAGTCTCGATCCCAATCTTGTGGCAATGCAATTGGATATCGGTAATCTTTACAACGGAGGAGCAGTGGCCCTTGATGTTATGAATCAATACCCTAACAGATTCGAGATAATTCATGTGAAGGATGAAATAGAATCGAACGGAGGAAATGAAAAGTATATCAGCACTGTTCTTGGTGAAGGAATTGTTAATACTAAAAAAGTTGTAAATCTTGCCAAAAAAATCGGAGGTACAAACTGCTATATTATTGAGCAGGAATCATATGGAACCAAGACTCCTATGGATTGTGTTAAGGAGGATCTGGATATAATGAAGAAATGGGGATATTAATCTGAATCTGATAGTTGCATGTCATAATCATCCTTTTGGGTTTAGTAATTAATGGTACGAAAAAAGAAGAATAATGATCTTACCTTCAGTCTTCGATGGCTGAGTGATAATCCTGCAGTGATCTGACTTTGTATTCTCCGTTCTGTCTCTCCTTAATGCCTTCGGTTGAGGAAAGTGCAGCCGATGTGGTTGTTATATATGGTATCTTGTATTTAATAGCATTCTTTCTTATGTAAGAATCATCATATTCGCTGAGACGGCCGGCAGGAGTATTTACCACAAGATCTATTTCCCCGTTCTTGATTGCATCAACAATGTTGGGTCTGCCTTCATGGACTTTCAGGATCAGATTAGCCTCAACACCGTGTTTTTCAAGAAATTGCCTGGTTCCACCGGTTGATAATATTTTGAAGCCCATATCCCTGAAGTTCCGTGCGGTTTCGATGATACGATCCTTATCACGGTCAGCAATTGTTATTAAAACGGTTCCTTTTACAGGTAAAGGAGATTGTGTTGCCTCCTGCGCTTTAAAGAATGCCATACCGTATGAATCAGCCATACCAAGCACTTCTCCCGTTGAGCGCATTTCAGGACCCAGAAGAGGATCAATTGCCGGAAACATATTAAAGGGGAATACAGCTTCTTTAACCCCATAATGCCTGATGGTTCTTTTCTTCAGATTAAAGTCGGAAAGTTTTTGCCCCAGTAATATCTGTGTGGCGATCCTGGCCATTGAAATATTACAGACTTTTGAGACCAGAGGTACTGTGCGTGAAGCCCTCGGGTTGGCTTCCAGGATGTAAACTGTATCTTCATAAATGGCATACTGAATATTCATCAAACCGACAACTTTCAGTTCTATTGCGATCCTCCGGGTATAATCATAGATTGTTTTTTTATGATCTTTCCGGATCACAACAGGAGGGATCACACAAGCTGAATCGCCCGAATGGATCCCTGCATATTCGATATGCTGCATCACTGCAGGTACATAAGCATCTACGCCATCCGATATCGCATCAGCTTCTGCTTCAATGGCATCTTCAAGAAACTTGTCCAGAAGCAGAGGTCTGTCGGGAGAAACACCAACCGCTTTTGCAACATATTCTTCAAGCATCTCCTCATCAAGAATAATTTTCATCGCCCTACCTCCAAGTACATAGGAGGGTCTGACCATCAGAGGATACCCGATTCTTTCAGCAATCGCAAGTGCCTGTTCAAGATTGCTGGCCATCCCTGATTCCGGCTGGGGAATTCCCAGTCTGGTAATAACTTGCCGGAAGCGGTCGCGATCTTCTGCAAGATCGATAGTTTCGGGAGTAGTACCTAGAATTTTCACACCTGCTTCTGCAAGTTCTTTTGCTAAGTTCAATGGTGTCTGTCCTCCAAACTGAACAATTACACCTTCAGGCTTTTCCTTGTTATAGATGCTTAAGACATCTTCGGCTGTGAGAGGTTCGAAATATAGTTTATCGGAAGTGTCATAATCTGTCGATACTGTTTCGGGATTGCAGTTTACCATAATGGATTCATATCCTGCATTGCGTATAGCGAAAGCTGCATGCACGCAGCAATAGTCAAATTCAATTCCCTGGCCAATCCTGTTGGGGCCGCCGCCCAGTACCATGATCTTTTTCCTGTTGCTTACCTCCACTTTATCGGGAGCATTATAGGTTGAGAAGTAATAAGCGGCATTCTCGACACCGCTTACAGGTACCGGTTCCCATGCCTCATTAATTCCGAGAGAAATCCGTTTCGCCCTGATCTCCTTTTCAGGAATACTTAATAACGTTGACAGGTATTTATCGGCGAATCCATCTTTCTTTGCCTGAAGAAGGATCTCGTCGGGCGGAATCTTCCCTTTATAAGCAAGTATTTTTTCTTCCTCATCAACCAGTTCTTTCATCTGTGAAATGAACCATGACTTGATATGGGTTTTTCTGTGAAGCTCCTCTATATCAGCGCCTTTTCGTAATGCCTCGTACATTATAAACTGCCTTTCGCTTGAAGGATGAGTAAGCATATTCATAAGCTCGTCGAGAGGTTTTTTGTTAAAATCCTTTGCAAAACCCAGTCCGTAGCGTCCTATCTCCAGTGAGCGTATAGCTTTCTGCAGAGCCTCCTTGTAAGTTTTACCGATACTCATTACTTCTCCAACAGCCAGCATTTGTGTACCAAGCTTATCTTCGAGACCGTCGAATTTCTCAAAAGCCCAGCGTGCGAACTTCACAACAATATAATCGCCTGAAGGGGTATATTTATCTAAAGTCCCTTCGCGCCAGTAAGGTATTTCATCGAGGGTTAATCCGCCGGCAAGAAGAGAAGAGACAAATGCAATGGGGAATCCGGTTGCCTTAGAAGCAAGAGCTGATGAGCGTGATGTACGCGGGTTTATTTCTATTACAACCACCTTATCGCTTACAGGATCGTGAGCAAATTGCACATTTGTCCCACCGATAACTTCAATAGCTTCGACTATATCATAAGAATATTTCTGAAGGCGTTTCTGAAGCTCCGTATCGATTGTCAGCATAGGAGCAGTGCAGAATGAATCACCGGTATGAACACCCATTGCATCAACATTCTCGATAAAACAGACTGTGATCATCTGGTTTTTAGAATCCCTGACAACTTCGAGTTCCAGTTCTTCCCAGCCTAAAACAGATTCCTCAATAAGAACCTGGTTTACAATACTTGCCGATAGTCCCCTGCTGGCAATTATCCGTAGTTCCTCCACATTATATACCAGTCCGCCGCCGGTGCCTCCCATTGTATATGCAGGACGGATAACAACCGGGTATCCGAGTTCAGCTGCTGCTTTTTCAGCATCTTCAACTGTATTTACGGCTTTACTCTGAGGCATTTCGATGCCAAGACGGTTCATGGTTTCCTTGAAGGCTATCCTGTCTTCGCCCCGTTCAATGGCATCTATATTGACACCGATCACCTCAACATTATATTCGGCCAGGATGCCTTTTTTAGCAAGAAGAGAGGAGAGGTTTAAGCCTGTCTGACCACCAAGATTTGGAAGAAGGGCATCGGGGCGTTCCTTTTTTATTATTTCGGTAAGGGCATATTCGTTGAGCGGCTCTATGTAGGTTGCATCAGCTATTTCAGGGTCGGTCATTATTGTAGCCGGATTTGAATTGACCAGTACAATCTTATACCCTAATGAACGCAATGCTTTGCAGGCCTGTGTTCCCGAATAATCGAATTCACACGCTTGTCCGATGATAATTGGTCCTGAGCCGATTATTAATACTTTTTTGATATCCTCCCGTCGTGGCATAATACTTTTATTGATTTATCGATTCACCTGAAATATTTAAATCTGAATAAGGCTTACAATATAAAAAATCAATTTGGAAAGGGAAGGATCAGAGGTGTAAAATCGATCAGAAAAATATAAACCGGAAGAAGATGCAGGTTTTTTTGTTTCTCCGTTTCCACAGTAATGAAACGAATTTAATAGTCCGTAGCAGCAAGAATTTAGTACACAAGGCAGAACAGAAATAATTAAAATGTTCAGCTTATTTGGCATAATTATT
>JBAWXY010000068.1:0-12670 GCA_037143835.1 Bacteroidota bacterium | reverse complement strand
GGAACGAATAAGTATAAATAATTATTGTTTCTGTGTTATTATAAAGACGGAAAAATTATACCAAACGTTGCGTTGAATAACGTTATCATTCAGCTATTTGTCAAAAGATGTGCACTTATGGTTCCAGCATAAGGTCCTTTTGATCCTTTAGTTTCTTTCCCATGCTGATTAGTTTACTTCCGATGCGGCATTCGAGACATTTCCTTTTTTTGCAATATTCATTTCTGAGCTGGATCAGTGCCTGGGAATAAAAAGCCGATTCTGCTTCGATACCTGCTGCTTTCCATTCTTCTGTAATTGAGTTCTCCTCGGCATGGATATTTTCAAGGAAGGTAAGTGCTCTTTCACAAATATCCTGGCAATCTCTGCTAAGGCCATAGACAAATATTACCGGGATGATTGCATTTATGAGAAAGATGTCGGTTGCCTGCGATCCGGTGCATTTCGAAATATTCCTGCTTCTCTTTCCGAAAACATAATGGTCGTCCCAATAATCAGATGCAGTTACTTCAAACACTTCTTTAAGATGCCCGATATCAGTTGCTTCTAACACTTTAGAGAAGAGTCCGCCTGCAAGTGAAAGCATGGCTGCCAGCTGTGATAATCTGACTGTCGGAAAATTAGCAGGTCTCAATCTGGAAAATTTCCATAGCCAACCATGAATAGGCTGAAGAGAGTATTTTGCTGAAAGAATCCTGTATTCCTTTATCAGGTCGCGATAATAATCATCAGCAAGAGCCTCTTTAAAAAGTCCCTCTTCGAGCATCCCGGCAGTTCCAAAAAGCAGAGTTTCAATCTGAAACTTGTTGTCAGCATGTTTTCGGATTATCCTGAAAGGAAGAGCTATCGCGAGCATCTCAAAAGGTTCGGTATTAACCCTGAATCCAAAATAGCGTGTCAGTAACCTGTAAAATGTCTCCTCCCAGTCGTTTCCGGTTTCCGAAAATATATTAAGAATTAATTCTGATTTACCCTGTAATCTTTCAATTACTAGCGAATTAAGCCAGTGGCGTACAAGAATATTATCAAGTTTCTTAATTTCATCCTGACAGGCTATTATATAAGGATTATTAACAAGGTTTATATATTTTTCATAAAGTTCAGGATCAAAGGCTATTTCGACGGTTAACAACTCTTCTCCTTTTGCATTGAAAACCCTTTTGTCATTTTCAGCAACGATGTGAAGGATAACATTGTTGAAAGCCGGGTCATTGTGGTGTCCGTGATTATCAAAATGAGATGACCTCGTATGTATTTCAACATTACCTGCCCATTCGGTACCGGCAATAGAGATACGTGCATTGAAAAAGTCAGGTCCCGAATCGCGGTTATATTCTCCCGGATGTTTGACAATAATTTTATTCCCGTCGTTATCGAAAAGCTTATCCGGGTTATAGAGACCGTATTTCCATAGATAATGAAGAAACTCCTCTTTCATTTTAGCACGAATTAAATTAAAAAGCAGCAATGGTATAAAGATAGGAAAAAAGGCGTTACGGTGCAAGGGTAGTTAACGTAATTTTAATGCTGAAAGGGAGTTAAGGATACTCAGATCAAGTTTCTTTCAGTGAGATATTTTTCCATCTCGATCTGGATTTCTTGTGCTTTTTCGCCGGCGACTTTATCAAAGTTTTCGCTATTATCGGCAAAGATAATTCCTCTTGAGGAGTTGACCAGAAGGCCGCATTTGGAGTTCATCCCATAACGGGCCACATCTTCAAGACTCCCACCTTGTGCTCCTACACCCGGAACAAGAATAAAATGATTGGGCACTATCTTACGTATATCTTTCAGCATTTCGGCACGTGTTGCACCAACAACATACATCATATTATTAATAGTACCCCATTTCTGTGAAACAGACAGTACTCTTTGGAAGAGCTTTATTCCATCTTCATTGTGATACTGAAAATCATCAGCACCTTTGTTGGAGGTAAGTGCAAGAAGAACAACCCATTTATCATTATATGAAAGGAATGGCGTTACGGAATCTTCGCCCATATAAGGAGCAACTGTTATAGCATCGAAAGACATATTTTCGAGAAAAGCTTTCGCATACATCTTTGAGGTGTTTCCGATGTCTCCCCGTTTCGCATCGGCAATTACAAAGATGTCAGGATAGTTTTCCTTTAAATACCTGACTGTCCTTTCAAGCGATGTCCACCCCTTTGTTCCATAACATTCATAAAATGCAACATTAGGTTTGTATACTACTGTATATTTATGAGTTGCATCAATAACCCGTTTGTTGAATTCAAATACCGGGTCTTTTTCTTTAAGGAGAAATGAAGGAATTTTTTCAATTTCCGAATCGAGTCCTACACAAAGAAAAGAGTGCTTCTTAACAATATTTTCAAATAATTTTATATGGTTCATCATTAATCGGTTTAGATATTGTTCTCTTTAAGCAATTCTGCATTTTCAGCCATCTGTAATTTATCCAGTATTTCCTGGATATTCCCATCGAGGATTGAGGGAAGGTTGTAAATAGTAAGGTTGATCCTGTGATCTGTCATTCTTCCCTGTGGATAGTTATAAGTCCTGATCTTTGCAGAGCGGTCGCCTGTTGAGACCATCGTCTTTCTCCGGCGTGAGACTTCATCAAGATATTTCTGGTATTCAAGATTATAGAGTCTTGTCCTAAGTTCTTTTAATGCTTTATCATAGTTTTTAAGCTGCGACTTTTCATCCTGGCATGTAACTACAATACCTGAAGGAATGTGGGTTAGCCTGATTGCGGAATATGTTGTGTTGACCGACTGGCCCCCCGGGCCTGAAGAACAATAAGTATCCTTGCGGATATCTTCAGTTTTAAGGTCGATATCAAATTCATCGGCTTCAGGAAGCACAACAATTGATGCAGCGGAAGTATGAATACGCCCCTGTGTTTCAGTCTGGGGAACCCTTTGTACACGGTGAACACCTGATTCGTATTTCATTATACCGTAAACACCATCACCGGAGATACTCAAAACAATTTCCTTATAACCTCCTGCAGTTCCTTCAGAGACGTTATTTACATCAACTTTCCATCCTTTTGATTCAAAAAACTTGCTGTACATCCTGAAAAGATCACCTGCGAAAATACTTGCCTCATCACCTCCTGTTCCTGCCCTGATCTCCATAACAGCGTTTTTCTCATCCTCGGGATCGGCAGGGATTATCAGCATCTTGATCTCCTCTTCCATTTCGGGTATGCGCGATGTGAGTTCATCCAGCTCAGCCTTAGCCATTTCGCGCATCTCTTCATCCTTTTCGGTTGCAAGTAGCTCTTTGGTACTGGTTATATTGCTGAGAGCCAGCTTATATCTTTCGTACGACTCAACTATAGGGAGGAGATCTTTATATTCCTTATTTAGTTTGACATACCTTTTCATATCCGAGAGAATCTCGGGCTGAGTAAGAAGGTCACCGACCTCTATGAACCGTGTTTTCACACCCTCCAGCCTCTCAAGAATAATGTTGTTTGCCATTGCATAATTAATTTTCAGGGTGCAAAGATAATAAGAAATGGGAAAAATAAAAAGGCAACAGGCACTAGGCAACAGGTTTATTATTAGTCTAATATTCGAATGTTCCGAATTCAGAACTTATTGTCAGCTTTTTCTTATCCCATGCTTCACAATACCCTATTATTCTGGCTTCAAGGTTGAATCCGGCTGCGATATTGATGATTTCAGAGGCATTCTCTTTCCCGGTGTAGATCTCGAACCGATGACCCATGTTGAATACTTTGTACATCTCCTTCCAGGGTGTTCCGGATTGTTCATGAATTATCCGGAATAATGGTGGTAATGAGAACAGATTATTTTTAATAATATGCATATTATCAATAAAATGCATGACTTTAGTCTGTCCCCCGCCTGAACAATGAACCATACCATGTATTTCAGTGCGCATGGTTTCAATAACCTTTTTAATTACCGGTGCATAAGTACGGGTTGGTGAAAGCACCAGTTTGCCGGCATCGGTATTTAAACCTTCTATCGGGTCTGTTAGTCTAAGCTTGCCAGAATAGATGAGATCATTAGCCAGGGTTGTATCAAGGCTTTCAGGGTATTTTGAAGCAAGGTAAGGTGCAAAAACATCGTGCCTCGCTGAGGTAAGTCCGTTACTACCCATACCACTGTTATATTCCTTTTCGTAAATGGTCTTTCCAAACGATGATAATCCGATAATAACATCGCCCTCTTTAATATTATGATTTGATATCACATCGGCTCTTTTCATCCGGGCAATAACTGTTGAATCAACAACAATAGTTCTGACAAGATCGCCTAAATCGGCTGTCTCCCCACCTGTTGACCAGATGCCAATCCCAAGGTTCCGGAGCTCTTC
Source organism: Bacteroidota bacterium (assembly GCA_037143835.1). Taxonomy (GTDB): domain Bacteria; phylum Bacteroidota; class Bacteroidia; order Bacteroidales; family VadinHA17; genus LD21. The sequence goes on along the minus strand of JBAWXY010000068.1, from coordinate 8,332 downwards.
AAGCACCTCTTCTGTTCCATTAATGACTGCAGAAAGAACTTCTCCTGGGATATGGTTTTTATTACGTCCGATTGTTGATGAAAGAAGGATATTATTGTAAGCGCCAACACAAAGGAGATCATCGAGGTTCATAACGATAGCATCCTGAGCTATTCCTTTCCAGACCGAAAGATCACCGGTCTCCTTCCAGTAAATATATGCAAGTGATGATTTTGTACCAACTCCGTCGGCATGCATTATATTACAGTAATCATCATCGCCACCAAGCAGATCCGGAACTATCTTACAAAATGCCCTTGGATACAATCCCTTATCTATTTTCCCGATAGCTTTATGAACATCTTCCTTCGAGGAAGAGGCGCCTCTTTTGCTGTATTTCGATTCGGTGGACATACTTGGTAAATCAATCCGCGAAGATAGAAAAAAGGATGAAGTAAAAATATTTACTACTTCTGATTTTTCCCATTATTATATACCCATTCAATAGACTGTTTCAGAAGTTTCCTGAAGTTTGGATTCTCGAAGGTTGGGACATCGTGACCGCACTGGAGTGTTACTACTCTGGCTTTCCCGTATTTTTTTGTCCAGCTGATAATTGGAGTACTGCTGGGTTCTTCGGTGGTCAGTAAAGGTGTAACACCTGCTTCAACATAATAACCTTTATATGTTTCATCGAAAATCTCAAAATCCTGTAATCCTTTTGTTACAGGGTGTTTTGGATTGGCAATCCTGACGTTAAAATGCAGGTCGTGGATGTATGAACAAACCGCATACTCTTTACCGTTCACAGTTGTTGGTTTGTGGAAATACTTTCCACCGATGATATTAAAATATTCGGGCCAGTCATCGTAAGCACAGATGCTGTGATGTAACACCACCAAAGGCTTGCCTTGTCTTATACAGTCTGCAAAATCCTTTGCCTGGTCATCAGTAATTTTCTGCCACATGTGGTAGAAAACCAATACATCGTATTTACTCCTGTTTTCAGGTAAGAACATATCATAAGCAGCCGGCAATTCTGCTATCTGGTACGAAATATTATCGCCCAGACTGGCAAGCATCTGATTAAATTGTTCCACCTTATAACTGTGGCCGCCGGTAATGACTAGAATGCGGATTGGTTTGGCAGGGGGATTAGTGGCTGATAGATTAAGAAATAAAATCAGGACAACCATTATTAAAGTCAGGATTTTTTTCATATTTAATCTCTATTTCTTCGGCGACTCATAATCTGTTCTCAGTACCCTGAATTCGGTTCTGCGGTTTATCTGATGCGCAATCTCTTTCTGCTCGTCATTTGCAAGGGTATTTATGTATTGTTCAGAAAGAGCAGTGCCTGTTTTAAGGAAAGGATTCTGTGCATTTATAACAGCATCAACAATTTTCGGGGTTGATTCACCATAACCTTTAGGCGACAGTCTTTTCGGCTCAATACCTTTATCGATAAGATACTGAACAACAACCTGGGCTCTCTTTTGTGAGAGATCCTGATTATATTCTTCTGTATCACGCGAGTCTGTATGCGACATAAGTTCGATTGTCACATTCTCATTATCAATAAGTGTTTCAACAAGTTTGTCGAGCGAAACCATCGATTCCGGTCTGAGGTCCCATTTACCAAAGTCGTACAGAATATTGGGAAGTTCGATTGGTTTATCGATTGGTGTAAGCAGGATAGTAACCATAAATTCGCGGCTCTTCTCCTGTCCCTTGGTTGTCTCTTTCTCTTTTCCGTTAAGGTAACCTCTTTTTGTGGCAAGGAAAATATAGTCAACATCGGCTTTGAGAGCAAATTTGAAATCCCCCCCGGTACCTGTCTCGGCCTGAAGGTTCGATCCATCGCTTGCTATGAGTTGAACAAGAGAACTGGTAATTGCTGTTCCGGTTTTTTCGTCTTTAACAAGTCCTGTAACATTGAATCTCAACGGCGGTAACTCAAAAGAATACAATTCGTCATTACCTTTTCCTTTCCGGGTGGAGCTGAATATTCCCCGTTCATTTCCGTTCTCGAATGTAATACCAAAATCATCAGCAAAACTGTTAACCGGTGGTTTCATATTCTGCACCACCCAGCTTCCGTCCGGTTGCGGTTTTGCATTAAAAATATCAAGACCACCCATTCCGATAAGTCCGTCTGAAGAAAAGTATAATGTGCCATCTTCCCTGACATATGGAAAGAGTTCATCACCAGGAGTATTAATATCCGGGCCAAGATTTACCGGTTTTGACCAGGCTCCTCCTCCATTAGCCTTTGTTATTTTCCAGATATCTTTTTTACCAAAACCACCTGCGATATCCGATACAAAATACAATGTTGAGCCGTCAGAAGACAGTGAAGGATGTGCAGCTACGACTGAATCGGGCAGAATTCCGATATTTTTAGGATCGCTCCATTTATCGCCTGTTTTTTTTGAGTACATAATTATACAACCCTTTTTTTCGCGTTTTCCTGCTTCACACCTTGTAAAATAGAGTTCTTTATAATCAGATGAAAATGAAGGAGTTCCTTCTTCGAACTCACTGTTGATGACTTCGACCGGAACAGGGGTGCTCCATTTAGATTTTTTATCAATGCGACTTTCGAAAATATCTGTGTAACTCTGACCGGTTGCACCATGGGTTTTATTACCAGCCGCATCGTCGCGCGATGATGTAAAATAAATCAGTCCAAAATCATCGCGTCCGTAGGCCGGGCTGAAATCAGACTCTTTTGAGTTTATGTCTTTAAGTTCATCAACCTTATATGCTTCAGGATTCCTCAGCCATTCAATAGCAAGCTCACAGGAACGGATCTCCTGATCAGCCCTGGCATCTGACGGAGCTACCTGTTTATATTTTTTAAATTCATCAATTGCCTGCTGGTACTTTCCGTTTTTCTTCAGGGATTCCGCAAGCCAGTATTGTGCTTCAGGTTTTGAATATGAGGATTTAACTGCCAGTTTGTACCATGTCTCTGAATTTTTCGGATCATTGATCATGCGGTAACATTCGGCAATCATAAATACCAGTTCGGTCCTTGAGTTTTTGTCTGCCTTTTTCGTTTTGGAGTATGCATTCTTGAACTGATCTATAGCATCGAAATACTCCCCGGCACTGAAGGAGGAATAGGCTCTCTCTGCTTTTCGCTTCTGTGCTGTAACTTCCGGAGAAGTTACAATAATCAACAATATGATCAGCAATAATAATCGTTTCATAATTCCGCCTTCAATTTGTCCATAAAAGTAATCATTTTAAGGAATTCTGGTAATATAATTAACGCGACCGCTCCATAAATATTATAATTAAAAAGGATCCCTGAATCAGGAATCCTTCTACTCAAAGCATGAGAAAAAATTAACCAACCCTTTATCTTGTGAAAAGTAATTCTCTGTATTTGGGAAGCGGCCATATCTCATTATCGACAATGAGTTCAAGTTTGTCGATATGCGTACGGATCTCTTCCAGGTAAGGTTTAACATTACTTTCATAAGCTAACGCCTTTTTATAAGTGCCCTCAATTACATTAGCCTTTCTACGTTCCTCGATCATCTCATTAACCAGTTTCTTGATCATCGATATATGATCTGAAATAGTCACTATCATCTCTTTACGTGCCCCAGCGAGTCTTTCAAACTCGATATCGTTGAATACTTCCTTAAGACCTTTAACATTTTCTATAAGAGAGGTCATGTAGGTGATAGCAGTCGGAATGATGTGATTGATTGCCAGATCACCCAGGACACGGGCTTCAATTTGCACCTTCTTTGTGAATTTCTCGTATTCAACCTCGACGCGGCTTTCGAGTTCCTTTTCTGTAAAGATACCCGTACCTATAAGCACCTCTCTTGATTGTTTGGTCAGATACCGGCTTATTGATTCAGGAACGCTGGCAATATTACAAAGGCCCCTTTTCTTGGCTTCCTGATGCCATTCCTTACTATAGTTGTCACCTTCAAATAATACTCTTTCCGATTCTAAAATATATTTCTTTAACACCTGGAAAATGGCCTCATCCTTGTTTCTTCCCTTTTTAATAATGAGATCGACATCTTTCTTAAATTGAGTAAGCTGATAAGAAACAGCGGCGTTGAGAACAATCATTGAAGCGCTGCAATTAGCAGATGAACCTACCGCCCTGAATTCAAACCTGTTGCCGGTAAAAGCAAAAGGAGATGTACGGTTCCTGTCGGTATTGTCGAGCAGTATTTCAGGTATTTTACCAATTCCCAGTTTAAGTTCGGTCTTTTGAGCCGGGGTCATTTTCTTATCTGTCACTTTCCGTGCAATATTCTCAAGCATATTTATCAGATAGGTACCAAGGAAGATAGAAATTATTGCCGGAGGAGCTTCGTGGCCTCCAAGCCGGTAAGAGTTTGACTCGTTCATTACTGATGCTCTGAGAACTTCATTGCTATCATTGACAGCCTTAATAACATTTACAAGAAAAGTAAGAAACTGAAGGTTTGTCTTTGGATTTTTACCGGGAGATAATAGATTAACTCCGGTGTTGGTAGCCATCGACCAGTTATTGTGTTTCCCTGAACCATTTATCCCTGCAAATGGTTTTTCGTGAAATAAAACTCTGAATTTATGCTTGCGGGCAACCCTTTTCATTATATCCATAAGCAGCTGGTTGTGATCAACTGCAAGGTTTACCTCTTCGAAGATCGGGGCACACTCGAACTGATTCGGAGCCACTTCATTATGACGGGTTTTAACAGGGATTCCAAGTTTATAAGACTCGCATTCAAAATCTTCCATAAAACACATCACCCTTTCCGTAATGGATCCGAAATAATGGTCAGAAAGCTGCTGATCTTTAGATGACTGATGGCCCATCATGGTTTTTTCGGCAAGAACCAGATCGGGTCTTGCATAATATAATGCTTCATCAATCAGAAAATACTCCTGCTCGCAACCAAGGGTAGCAATTACTTTGTTTACATCTTTATCAAAGTACTGGCATACATCAACTGCTGCTCTGTCAAGTTCCGACAGGGCTTTCAGGAGCGGAGCCTTATAATCAAGAGCTTCTCCGGTATATGAAACGAATATTGTTGGTATACAAAGAGTTGTTCCGACAATAAAAACAGGTGACGAAACATCCCATGCAGTATATCCTCTTGCTTCAAATGTATTACGGATACCTCCGCTCGGGAAACTTGAAGCATCCGGTTCAGACTGCACGAGAACTTCACCCGAGAAATTTTCAACAACCCGTCCATTGTCTCCAAACTCAATGAATCCGTCATGTTTTTCTGCTGTTCCGTCAGTAAGAGGATGAAACCAGTGAGTATAATGTGTAGCACCTTTCCCGATAGCCCACGCTTTAAGTCCGGTTGCAACCTGGTCAGCTTCCTGCCGGTTCAGTGATTTACCTTCATTAATAGCACGTTTCACTACTTTATATGCCTCCTTGGACAGGTAATGCTCCATTTTTGGAAGATCAAAAACATTTTCTCCGAAGTATTCGGATACAATTTTCGATGGTGTTGTAACTTCAACGGGTTCCCTGTTGAATACCTCTCTTAGTGCACTAAATCTCAGTTCTGCCATTTTTATAAATATTTTTTACAAAAATAGCTATATTTTAATACACACCCTATTTTTTATCTATTTTTTTTATTTTTTATATGTTTTTTTATTAACACCCCCTATTTTTTGATACTATTTTGTAATATTTTTATATTTTTTTATAATTTATCTTATTTTTTACCATAATTCAAAAAGATTCGCTAAGAATCCCCTTTGCTGGTTCGTAACATACCATAGTCTCTAAATTATTTAAATTCTATCAGATATACTTTGAATATGAGAATTATCATCTAATCAACAATGAAGAGGAAGTAGTTGTTCTGAATAACGGGAAAAGAGTTCGGGGAAAGTTAAACCTGATATCCATCCTTAAGCTTCTGTTTTTCTAAAATACTCTATTACTAACGATTGCAGAACCGTCAACAATTTATTATCAGGTCAGAGTTTTAATGAAAATTTGTTATATTTGTCGCCTGTATTAAAAAAGGTATATTTCTATTAATTATTAAAGAATATATTACATGTCAACACTTCAATTTTTACGCGAAAAAGCCGGAATATTAGTTGCGGGAGTTATTGGTCTTTCACTCTTCCTATTTGTGGTTAGTGATTTCTTCGGAGGAGGAAGAGGCCAGAGAATAAAGCAGAAAAAATATTATGAAATCGGTGAAATAGGCGGAGAGATGGTATCGTATCAGGATTATGATTTAAGGTTACAGAATCTATTGGAGATCTATAAATTATCAGGAAGATCGAATATTGACGAAGCTACTACTGAGACGATAAGAGAGCAGACCTGGCAGCAGATAGTAAGAGAAAAAATCCTGGATACCCAGTATAAGAAACTCGGAATAGGAGTCTCCACTGAAGAGGTTGACGAGTTGGTTCTTGGCAACAATCCCCACCAGATAGTTCAACAATTATTTACCGACCAGCAGACCGGAGTTTTTAATAAATCATTTCTTGTGAACTTCCTTAAGCAGACTGAAGTTGACGAAACAGCAAAAAAATACTGGTTATTCTTTGAAAATGAAATCGTTAACGACAGGATGAATACTAAATATAATAATCTTGTCTCAAAAGGATTATATGTTACTTCAAAACAGGCAGAATTTGACAAAAATCTTGCCGGTACTACTGTTGATTTCAGTTACATTCTTAAAAATTATGCTTCTCTGTCCGACTCTTCGGTCACTATCTCTGAAAGTGATATACAATCATATTATTCAAAACATAAAGAGAGCTACAAAAGAACTGCAATAAGGGATATTGAGTTTGTGACATTTGATGTTGTTCCATCTGAAGATGATATAAAACAGACAGAACAATGGATTAACAAAACAAAAGAAGAATTTGCCACAGCTACAGATCCGGTTCAGTTTATCAATCTCACTGCCGACTCACGTCATGTTGGCTTTTTTACCCCTTTGAGCGTGGTCCCTGAAAATTTGAAGGATTATGTTAAGAAAGAGGATCTGGCTGATATTTTCGGGCCTTATATTGAGGATGGATCATATAAAGTAGCCAGATTACTTGCAGTTGCTGACAGACCCGATTCAGTACACGTTCGTCACATTCTTTTATCGCCCAACCAAACCAGGTCGTTAGAAGTTGTAAAACGGCAGGCTGACAGTCTCATTAAATTAATTAAATCAGGTACTCCATTTGAAGTGCTTGCATTAGCAAATTCTGATGATCAGGGCTCAGCACAGATTGGTGGCGATCTTGGCTGGTTTCCGGAAGGCAGGATGGTTGTTCCTTTTAATAATGCATGTTTTTCCGGGAAAAAAGGTGAGATAAAAACAGCCGAGACAACCTTTGGTATACATATTATTGAAATTCTTGCACAGTCGAAAGATTCCAGAAAATATAGTATTGGATTTATTGACAGAAAAATCATACCCGGTTCTGTTACAAACCAAAAGGCATATAGTGAGGCAAGCCAGTTTGCCGGAACAAACGACATATATGATAAATTCACAAAATCCGTTGCTGCAAAGGGGTTAAACAAGCGGGTAGCAAATGATATTGCACCACAACAAAAGACCTTGCCCGGACTTGACAATCCAAGGTCTTTGATAATCTCATTATTCCAGACCGAAAAAGGAAAGATCGTTCTTGACAACAGCCAGCAGGCAGTTTTTGAAGTTGGAGACAAGTATGTGGTTGCATATTGCACTAAGGTACAGGAGGATGGAATTGCTACTGTAAAGGATGTTGAGAATGATATCAGGTTCATTCTGATAAAAGACAAAAAAGCTGATATTATATCAGCTGAATTTAATAAGAATAATGGCACAGGAAAAACTATTGATGATATAGCCAGGACAATGGGACTTACAGTACAAGAGGCTACTCAGATAAATTTCAGGTCATACACAGTACAGGGTGTCGGTACTGAACCAGCATTAATTGCGGCTGCTTCAGTTGCAAAACAGGGAACAGTTACCGGTCCTGTGAAAGGCACCAATGGCGTTTATATGCTGGCTGCCAATACTGTAACAACATCTCAGGGTGAAGACCTCAAATTATTACAGGACAGGTTGAAGGTAACCTTCCAGATGAGAGGCAACTATGAGGCATACGAAGCTCTCCGCAAGGGTGCTAATATTATTGATAAAAGGTATAAATTCTATTAATAAAACCAACCCCTAAATCCTCCCGATAAATCGGGGCAGACTCTAATAGGTATCTTTTATCTCTGAGACAAACACCTCTATCACAAGGGGGTTCAACTCCCGTCTGAAAGTTAAGATTAGTACAAAAAAAAGCCCCGGATATAATCCAGGGCTTTTAATTTAAAGTCGGCGACGACCTA
>JBAWXY010000067.1:0-12746 GCA_037143835.1 Bacteroidota bacterium | reverse complement strand
CCATTTATCAGCATGATACAGTCCGTCGATTCTTTCAAACTATTAAAAACCATTAATTCGGAAGCTTCAAAAATTAACAGGGTAGTTGATTGCCTGTTGCAGATACATATTGCATCGGAAGAGACAAAGTTTGGATTCAGCATGAAAGAACTCTTTGAAATGGCTGAATCGAAGGAGTTTATGAATATGAAGCATGTAATGATATGCGGTGTAATGGGTATGGCAACTTTTACTTCTGATACCGGTCAGGTCAGTAAGGAATTCAGTTATCTTGCTGAATGCTTTAATAGTCTTAAAAACAAATACTTCGCCGGGAGCCATCATTTTAAGGAGATCTCTATGGGAATGTCGGGCGATTATGAAATTGCCCTGAAAGAAGGAAGCACGATAGTCAGGATCGGAAGTATTATATTCGGAGAGAGAAAATGATCTGAACAAATACAATTTATCTTTTCAGAATTGAGATCAACTCAAGGGTCAGCGATCTTTTTTCATTTACCGGGGAGAGAGGGCTTTCCTCAATAATCTTTATTATTTCATTTTTTCTTTCCCTGCTTAATTCATGAACGGAATCTTCAATTACCGTAAGGCATTCCAGAGCAGTTACATAATCTCCTTTCAGAAAAACTTCAGCAAGATCAAGAGAATAATCTGAATAGTTGAGTCCCGATTGCCAGCACGAAGATACTAACATGCTTACTGTATCAGCTTTCCATTGTTTTCTTATTTCATTGATTACCTCTGTACTGGCAGCTTGATCTTTCAGATCATTCATAAATCCCTCGATAGTTTTTCTGACAGAAAAATCATCTGTTCTATCATAAAATGAGGTAAGCAAACCAATAGCGCCTTCAAAAGGCTGCTCTTCCCGAAGTAATTCTATCGCTTCAGATATCAGAATACTATTATCTTTATTGAGTACAGAGGTAAGTTCTTTAAACTTCTTCTCAGATCTTATCATCTTGAAATTATTTATATCAGTTTTGCCGAAAGATATTTACCGGTATAAGATTCTTTGCATTTTGCCAGTTCTTCCGGTCTTCCCTCAAAAACAATCCGGCCCCCGTCTTCACCTCCTTCCGGTCCAAGGTCGATGACCCAGTCAGAACTCTTTATCACCTCCTGGTTATGCTCAATAAGTACCACAGAATGACCATGATCGACCAGGGCATTTATTGATTTAAGAAGCTTGTTTATGTCATGAAAATGCAAGCCTGTGGTTGGTTCGTCAAAGATGAATAAAATATGTCCGTTACCGCGTTCCTGGCTCAGAAAATAGGCCAGTTTTACTCTCTGGCTTTCACCTCCTGACAGAGTACTTGACGCCTGCCCCATTTTTATATAGCCCAGTCCCACATCAGAAAGAGGCTTTAGCTTTTCGACGATTCTCTTTTCACTCTTTCCCGGATGTGAATTGAAAAAATCAATTGCTTCATCTATAGTCATCTCAAGCATATCATAAATGTTCTTTCCATGATATTTTACCTCCAGAACATCCTTGCGGAATCTCATCCCCTTGCAGTTTTCGCAGGTCAGCTCCACATCGGCCATAAACTGCATTTCTACTCTTATTATCCCTTCACCCTGACACTCCTCACATCGTCCGCCTTCTATGTTAAATGAAAAATGAGACGCTTTATAATTATTCTGGACCGAAGCTTGTTGTTCGGAATAAAGTTTGCGTATTTCATCATAGGCTTTGAGATAAGTGACCGGATTTGACCGGCTCGACTTACCAATCGGATTCTGATCAACCATCTCAATGCCGGTTAACCCGGAAATATCTCCGGTAATATCCCTGAACTGACCTGGTTTTAAGTTATTCCCATTAATCCTGTTCGACAGAACTCTGTGTAAAATATCTGAAACAAGGCTTGATTTGCCTGATCCGCTTACTCCTGTAACAGCAGTTATAATATGAAGCGGAAATTTCACATCAATACCTTTAAGATTGTTTTGCCTGGCACCTTTGATCTCAATAAAACTGTTCCATTTTCTTCTTACCAGCGGGACCGGGACAACTAACCTTCCACTCAGGTAACCGGCTGTAAGAGATTTATTTGCAGTGGTCAGATCAAGGCCTCCCTGATAAACCACCTCTCCACCCAGCCTGCCGGCTTCCGGTCCCATATCAATTATTTCATCGGCAGCTCTTATTATTTCCTCTTCATGCTCTACAACAAGAACCGTATTCCCAAGGTCTCTGAGCTCTTTCAGTACTTTTATCAAAAGATTAGTGTCACGGGGATGAAGACCTATACTTGGCTCATCGAGAATATACATAGAGCCTACCAGATTACTCCCCAGCGATGTTGATAGATTAATTCTCTGTGATTCTCCGCCTGACAATGTAGAAGATAGCCTGTCGAGAGTGAGATAAGGAAGGCCGACATCAATAAGAAATTTCAACCGGACAGTAATCTCCTTAATAAGCCTTTCAGCAATTGCGGTATCTTCAGCATTTAACTTTATTTCAGAAAATTGCTCAATTAGCTTTCCGACAGGGATTGAAACAAGATCCTGAATTGTATTACCGGCAATCTTTACATAACCTGCCTCTTTTCTTAGCCTCGAACCTTTACATTCCGGGCAGATCGTTTTTCCCCGGTAGCGGCTTAACAGCACCCTGTACTGGATCTTAAATTTCTTCTCTTCAAGATGATGGAAGAACCGGTCTATCCCATAGAAATATTTATTTCCTTTCCAGAGTAACTCCTTCTGCTCTTCTGTCAGCTGGTAAATTGGTTTATGTATCGGAAAATCGAATAATTCTGCACTGGCAATCAGTCTCTCTTTCCATTTTTTCATCGTTTCACCTTTCCAGCAAACTATCGCATCTTCATAAACCGAAAGGTTCTGGTTCGGGATAACAAGATTTTCATCAATACCTATAATCTTGCTATAGCCTTCACAAACAGGACAGGCACCTATGGGATTATTGAAACTAAACAAGTATTCTGAAGGTTCTTCAAACCTGATGCCATCCTCTTCAAATTTGTTTGAGAAATTTTCCCTTTTTATTCCGTTATCATCAGAGATAACTACCTGGCAATAACCTTTCCCGGTCTGAAATGCCGTTTGTGCAGAGTCAGCAGCCCTGCTGAAATTATCTGCAGAATGACTTAAAACAATTCTGTCGATTACAATATTTACCTGCTGCCCGGGTTCATATCCATCAAAAGTTTTTAGTTCATCAATTTTAATGAGCTCCCCATCAGACTCGATACGGTTGAACCCCTGTTTATTCAGGAACGAAAAATATTCTGATACTTTTATGTTTTCGGGTATCTCACCGGAAGAGGTAATAACCACCTTTGTTCCCTCAGGCAGAGATGCCAGGTAATCAACTATATCATCAGCGCTGTGTTTTTTAACCTCTTTACCCGACACAGGTGAATAAGTTCGACCGATTCTTGCGAACAGAAGCCGCAGATAGTCATATATTTCTGTAGATGTGCCTACAGTGGAACGTGGATTCCGGGAGTTTACTTTCTGTTCAATAGCGATGGCAGGAGGGATACCGTTTATGAAATCAACCTCAGGTTTATTCATTCTGCCCAGGAATTGACGTGCATAGGAGGAGAGGCTTTCGACATATCTTCTCTGACCTTCTGCATAAATTGTGTCGAAAGCAAGAGATGATTTCCCTGAACCTGAAACGCCGGTGATTACCACAAGTTTGTTCCTGGGAATATTCAGACTGACATTTTTCAGATTGTGTACCCTGGCCCCCTTGATTTCAATACTCCCCTGCATATCTGATCCTTTATATAATGTTAAAATTCAGTTAAACCCCAAAAGTAATACTTTCAATTTAAAATTAATTGTTTCCTTTGTATTACGAATAATAACCTGACAAAGGAGGGCTGCCTATAGAATATCTCTACTCTGTTTAATTAAAAGAGTGAGTTATGAAAGAAATGATTTCCGATTATGAGCTGATTATGAGGTTCGTAAAAGGTGAGCAGTCGTGCTTTGAACAACTAATCCACCGCCATAAAAACAAAATTTTCGCTTATATAAGCCTTTATATTCGCGATCAGGCTCTCGCTGAAGATATCTTTCAGGATACCTTCCTTAAAGTTATTCAATCTGTTAAAGCAGGTAAATATTCCGATAACGGAAAATTCCTCTCCTGGGTAATGCGTATAGCTCATAATCTGATTATTGACCATTTCCGCAGGATTAAGCAGATTAATACCATATCGAACGACAACTATGAATCTGATCTCTTCAATTCAAAAAGATTTGCTGAAGATAGCGTTGAGGATGATATGATAAAGCAGCAGATACATAAAGATGTCAGGAATATGATAAGCAGCCTGCCTGATGACCAGAGGGAGGTAGTAATCCTGAGGCATTACGCAGACCTGAGCTTTAAAGAGATTGCCGATATAACAGGTGTAAGCATAAATACTGCTCTCGGCCGGATGAGATATGCCCTCATAAATATGAGAAAATTAATAGAGGAGAAAAAAATCAGTCTGACAATTAACTGAACAAAGGCACAAGGGCGTAAAGGTGTAATAAATAATAATTAATACAATAATAAACATTCCAGGACGTTTTCAAAGAAAATGAAAACATGAAGCCTATGGGATTAACTTCTACTCCTTTTATTTCATATCACAATATCAAAGTTAAAGATGTAGATCTTTTTGAAGATGCATGGGGTATAAACTCTGAATTCTGTGATGTGATTGACCTTCTCAGGCAGATAAAAGCTGTTCCGGGGAGGAGGTTGACTAAAAAACTGATTGAGAAGATCAGGAAGCAGGATTAAAAAGCTTAATGAACACAGGAAAATTTCCTGTGTTTTTTTTGGTAATATGAATTTAAAATAATATCTTTGTGATATTAAATTAATATCATATATTATGAAACAGGAATTGACTTTCAAACCCATTTCGGGTTATGTTGTTCTACTGATGGCCATTTTGGCTCTTGGCGGATCAATTGCCGGATTTGCTTTTCAGATGATCTGGCTTGGTGCTGTAGCTGCATTGTTGTTTGTTTTCCTGACAATTGGCTTCACAGTTGTTAATCCTAACGAATCTTGCGTTATGGTACTGTTCGGAGCATATAAAGGAACAATTAAGGAAAATGGTTTCTTCTGGGTAAATCCATTTTTCAGCAAGCGGAATATCTCACTCAGGGCACGAAACTTTGACAGTGATCCTATTAAGGTAAATGACAAAATAGGCAATCCGATAAAAATTGGTTTTGTGCTTGTCTGGAAAGTAGCAAATACCTATCAGGCTGCTTTTGAAGTAGATGATTATCAGCATTTTGTTTTAGTTCAGAGTGATGCTGCTCTCAGAAAACTTGCAGGCTTGTACCCTTACGATAATTTTGAAGACCATGAGGCTGTAGTAGCTCTCAGGAGCGGAGGAGAAGAGGTTAATGAAGAGCTCGAAAGAGAGATAAGGGAAAGACTTACTATTGCCGGTATACATGTAATTGAGGCCAGAATAAATTACATTGCATACGCTGAGGAGATTGCCAATGCCATGTTAAGACGGCAGCAGGCAACAGCTATTGTGGCCGCCAGGTTTAAGATAGTTGAAGGTGCAGTTTCGATGGTTCAGATGGCTCTTGAACAGCTTTCTGACAAGAAGATTGTTGATCTTGATGATGAGAGGAAAGCTGCTATGGTAAGTAATCTGATGGTGGTGCTGGTGAGCGATAAGGATGCCTCACCGGTTGTTAATGCCGGTACATTACATTCCTAGTATGAGTGAAAAGAAACCATTTGTTTTACGGATTGCCCCCGGGAAGCTGAAAGCTCTCGAAAAATGGGCTGCTGATGAATTCCGCAGTACCAACGGGCAGATTGAGTATATACTCGACCATGCTCTTCGAAAATCGGGCAGATGGAAAACAAGGTCAGAAAATATTAAAAAGGAGGAATCATGAACCAGATAATAAAATACACTTGCCCGAAGTGCGGCAATAAACAGTATGAGATTGGTGAAATGTGGACTATTGGCAGCTTCTGGACCAGAATGTTTGAATTTCACAACAGGAGATTTACTTTCATTTCATGCCGGAAATGCAGATATACGGAATTTTTTAAAGTTCCTCAGAAAAACATCGGTGAGGTAATTAACAATCTGGCCAGATAAAAGCTGCTTTTACTGGTTTAAAAAGTAAATGGAATGGCAGGCCGCAACGCCTGCCGTTTCTGTTCTAAGTCGGCTTTGTCCCAGGTGGACAGGCATAAACCCTTTACCTACAGCAGCTTTTATCTCCTCTTCAGAGAAATCACCTTCTGGTCCGATAAGAATAACAGCGTCATTCCCTTTAGAATAAACTTCCGAAATTTTACTTTTTGCAGGTTCATTATTACAATGTGCTATCATCCGGCTTCCGTTATGTTCAGTATTGATAAAATCATGAAACAGGCATGTGTCATTCAGGATTGTCCTTACTGACTTTAATGACTGCTTCATAGCAGAGATTATCAGATTATTGACTCTTTCTCTCTTTATTCCGGGCTTTTCGGTGTTCCTGCAGATCAACGGGGTAATCTCATCAACACCAATTTCAACACTCTTTTCAATAAACCATTCAAAACGTTCAGGATTCTTTAAAGGGGAGATTGCTATGTGGAGACAGTAATTTCGCTTTTCGAAATCTTTAATTATTCCTGTAATGTCTATAGCACATTTTTTTGAGTCAGGGTTACTAATGATCCCTTCATACAGATTGCCTTTTCCATCTATTAATCTGACACCGGTTCCCATTGTCATCCTTAAAACCCTGATACAATGTTTCGACTCATTCTCGTTTAAGGTGTAGGTATCACCAGTAATATCCGGAGCATAAAATATCTGCATAAGTCAGTTGTTTGTACAAAAATAGAGAATTTGAGTTAACCTTTGCATTACTTTTTGAAATCATTTGTGTTACTTAGGGGTTATGAAGATTGGCCTTATCTCAGATACACACGGATGGATTCACCCGAGGCTCTTTGACCATTTTGCTTCATGTGATGAGATCTGGCATGCAGGGGATATCGGTAATATTGAAACAGCCGATTCTCTTGCAGTTTTCAGGACTTTGAAAGCAGTTTATGGCAATATGGACGATGCACTTGTCAGGACGGTATATAAGGAGCATCTGGTTTTTAATGCCGAAGAAGTAAGGGTCTGGATGACTCATATCGGCGGAGCACCCGGTCATTACGATCATAGAGTAAAACCTGCCATATATGAAAATCCTCCGGATATTTTTATTTGCGGACATTCGCATATAGCAAAGGTTATGTACGATAAAAAAGCCGGATTTTTATATGTAAATCCGGGAGCAGCCGGATATATCGGGTTTCATAAATATATGACAGCCATCAGGTTTCAGATAGACGGGAAGAATATTCACGATATGGAACTTATCGAACTTGGTGAAAGAGGCAAGGCAGCTATCTTGTAACAGGTTCTTCCCCGGCGTTATCACTGGTCATTCTTCTGAGGAAACGGCTAAGCCTGCCTTCAACAGCAATCATATATGTATAAGGTACCCTTATTGATGAATCGGGATGTTTCCTGTCGTTCAGTTTCGTATTTGCAATAATTGTGTTAAAACTGTTGTTTCCTGCCTGCGCCATCATTACACCTCTTATATATGAGAAATAGTACCATGTTGATTCATCTGCCTTCAGATAAACATCGATCATGTCGCCTGATCTTCTGCGCTGAATTTCAATATAACCATCCACATAAATGTTGATAGGTTGTGGCCCTATGAATCCGATACCGATTTTTCCGCTCGATCTGAATGATGACGTAGCTTCATTCCAGTAAAGTTTCATATCGTTAAGTAGTAGTTCGTAATTGAATTCTTTTGGAAGGCTTCCTGAAGTGCCAAACAGGTCCATTTCCTCTTTTATCTGTGTGGCAGCGGTTACTCCCATAAGATCTTTCATCCCCTTTTTATTCAGGTCGGTGTTCAGATTTACCGGTTTAAGCGTTGGCATCATTCTGATCTCATCAGCCATCACCTTAAGAGCTTC
Source organism: Bacteroidota bacterium (assembly GCA_037143835.1). Classification (GTDB taxonomy): domain Bacteria; phylum Bacteroidota; class Bacteroidia; order Bacteroidales; family VadinHA17; genus LD21. The sequence goes on along the minus strand of JBAWXY010000067.1, from coordinate 4,735 downwards.
AGGAGAGAAGTGGAAGTCGAGAGCCAGTATTGCTTCAATGTCAACTTTTCCTGAATCAAGAGTATGGATTACCTTTCCTGCACTTGAAAATTTAACAAGGTCATATTTTGCACCGAAATTGATATTTCCCTCCCCCGACAGTATACAAAAGTTCTTATCGAAAGCAATCATATTACCGGGTAGACTCTGATCAGCCAGTTTTTCAAGAGAAGTGATTAAATACCGACCTTTTGCTTTTTCATAGTAGAGGTAACCCGTTGAATTTACCAGAGCAACATCGGACCATGATTTTTGTGCCGAAAGGAATGCCGGATAAATATGAATAGGATCTGTGTTGATATACGAACCGGAAAAAATAAGATTATCATTCATATCCCTCGGTTTATCACTTACAGGGATCATAACATTTTTTGGATCGATTTTAGATTTGAATTTGATTGTATAACTCTTGATTGTACTGCAGTTATTCACAATACCTGCTGATCCTGTATATGTGAGCAGATCATTCTTTGAAGAGAGCAACACATCGCCGGCATATGAAAATGCAGGATTGAGCATGAAATTCTGAGTGACAGGGATGTAACCTCTGGCGCTGGTGGACAAGGTATCAACAGTAAGTTCCGAAAAATTAATCTGCTGTATCTCTTTGTTTTCATCAACATAATCGTAAATGGCGCTGCCTGTATATCGTTTGGTTGATTCAATATCAATTTTTGCCGAATGCAGTATATGCCTGTTATTGATAGCAATCAGGGCGTTCTGCATCGTCTGTATTTTTGCTCTCCTGTTGATGACGATTTTCCCGTTTTCAGGTTGAATCAACGCATCGGCGATATGAATATAGTTTATATTTTCTGCTTCAATATATTCCTGGTCAAGGTGATAGCTCCCTTTCCATGATGAAAAAGCGACAGTATCGGAAATATTATTTGTTGCAAAGAAAGTCGGTTTATCAAGATTGGCAAAGTCTGACTTTAGAAGTTTATCAGAAGTCAAAAGCGGAGTATTTGATTTTTCCTTTTGCTCCATATTTAACACCCTGTTTTCCATGTTGTATGCAAAATCTGTCATGGTACAGATATACTGCAGCTCAGGGAATTTCACAACCGAAGAATCGGTATTCAGCCTGAAACGTGCCATCTTGAGATCAAAATTGATATCGGTATTCGCATTTTCAGCAATGAATGAATATCCACTGGTAGGCTGTGATTTCAGATTATAATCAGCCGTATCTGCTTTGATCGCATTTGATGCAAAACTGAAAAGATTTGAAGTAATCCTGGAATCGGTCATATTGATTATTCCTGTGCCATGCAGTCTGGCAGGTGTCAGTTTTAATGTACCATCAAGAGTTGTTCCATTTCCGAACAGATTAAAGCTTTTTCCGGTGGTGTTGGTTGCCATCCATTCATCTTTTTTAGTCATCCATTTTATTGCAACATCCTGGCTGTTGAGGATGGGGAATATTCCCGAGCCGTCTTTTTCAATATTGAATGTTGAAGCCTGAGTAATCATTGAATCGGGGAAGAATTTATATTCTTCTGACTTAGTGGTTGATGTTAAATGTTTCAAAGTTCCGCTTCCAATCAATCCATTGTTGCTCATGCTGATAGCTTCATATAACCTACCCCTGTTCCCGTAGACTTCAACCCCTTCTTCAGGTATGATCATATTAAATCCAAGAGAGTTGTTTTCCTGTATAGTAAGGTACTGTCGAGTCGGTTTGAGGATATTCCCTCCAACAAATTCTCCTGAAAGATTCATGTCTTCATTGGAAAAATGATCAATATTTTCATAGGTAAAAGGATCCACTTTAAAATAGAATTCTCCCTGTTTGTAAATACCCTCAAGTCCGGGTATCTTATCATAGAAAATATATGAGTAGGTTATTGTATTTATTATGGGATACTGCTTAAGGCTTTTGAGTCCCGATTTATTATTCGGATTATCAATATAAAGTTCCGCTGTTCCCATTTGTAAGAGGTTGTTAACTTCTTTAATAACCGGATTACCCAATATATCTTTCTTATCGGTTTCCACCGCAATTTTAATGGAGTCGATTTTTTGTAGTCTTATCTTAAAAGTATCATAGCTGAATGAGAAATTATGACCAAATACTGTGAAGAGACCTGCTTCAACAACACCGTCGAACTGAAGACTTCTGTTCTTTCCGATTGTCAGTTGCTGTTTGTAAGGATAAATTGCAACCCTTTGGGAATCGCTCAGGAAAACACCGGATACTCCGTTTACTGTCAGTCTGAAGTTTCTCAGATCAAGAATAGCATTATCTGTGGGAGCTTTTGTTTCACTTACTATGTTTAAGATATCATAATCCTTTCTTTTAGCATATGAATCGAGGAAGTCCTTCGTTTTCTTTTTTATTGTAACCTCATTATTTACACGGTCGTAGAACACAAAACCTTTGTTGGCCATATCGATACACATCCCGGTAACCGCCTCCTCGGGCCTGTTCAGCCATTTGGCAAACTCTGCAACCGGAAATGTTTCGGAATAAACGTATTCAGCAAACTTAATAAGACGGTTCAGGGGATGGTAATCATCAAGCCCCATCAGTCGTAAAAAATAGTCTGAGTTGAAGAATGATGAAGATTCAAATTGTGCCTGTCCAAGGGCGGATCCTCTGGCCCGTGATAGAATAATTTTTGATTCATTCATATTCCACGACATATATTCAAAATACATGTCGAGACTGTGAAACGAATTGAAATAGGGACTCTTTGAGATAGGATTATTTGTCCGGAAAAGGTTGACCTGCCTTGTCGTGGAAAAATAGGAAAATCCAAGGCTTGAATGGTAGATTGAATCTTTATCAAGATAAAGTGAGACGGCTGTTTCCTGACTGCTTAAGCCGGTCTTTGAGAAGAGAAACTCTTTTGAACTGATTTTAAGATAAAGTGTATCATTCCTGAAAAGCGTGATTTTCGCCGGAGTAAAACTTTTACCTGTACCTTTTACATTAGCTCCTTCAAAGGAAAGCCCTCCTTTATAATTAACCCCTTCATAAAGGTTTTTTATCTGGAATTCTTTTGTGTAAGTCTCAAAACGTGGATAATTAGCTTTATCCTTATTGCTGAAACTGACTGCCTGATCAGTCAGTACCCCGAGAACTGGTTCTTTAAAATAGATAAAATGCCTTAGTCTGGCGGAATCGATTGTGAAACTGCTTTTAGCTATGTTAATTGAATAATTATTTAGTTCAGCAAAAACATCGGCTCCGGGATACCCTGCCTTTTCCCATGTAACTATACCTTTCGTACCTCTGAATTGCTGTATATCAGGATAATATGTTCCTGTGACATTATAGATTTCAGTACTGTCTTTTTGTGAATAACATGTAAGGGTAGCATCAGAAATGACTACATAAAAAACAGTGTCATGTAAAAACTTAAGGGTATTGTTTTTAACTTTCCATTTAACACTTCCCGACTCGAACAGAACATTTTCTTTTATCATCGAACCAGTGTTCTTAAAATATCTGTCGATATTATCATTGGTAAACCGGGGGCTGAAAGTTTTTTTACTTAATCCTGTAAGCCAGTTGGTAAAAGAAGCAGCATCACGTTTATACCCGATGAAATAATTGAGGGTTATGAGATAATCATTAAAGTGAGGAACCGGTCTCATTGATCTGACTGAAAGCTGGCTGGAAATGTTAATTATCTTAGCCATATTCTCCTTGCTGAAAGCTGCGCTGTCCCATCTGACAAGGAAGGTATTCAGGTTGGCAATCTGTTCAGAATTCAGGTTCGGGCCCATAAAAGTTATAAGTTCCGTACTGAATTTTGCAGGATCCTCTGAAAATGCCGACCTTACCTGAGAAAATAAGATGCAGGGGGACAGGAGCATTAGTAGCAGAGCCAGTATTGCCAGCTTTCTTAAAATGAAACTCACATTATTAAATTATTATATAGCTTCAACTATAGCTGCGAAATCCTCTTTCTTAAGAGCAGCCCCACCAATCAGACCACCATCAACATCGGGTTTTGAGAATATCTCAGTTGCATTTGATGGTTTACAACTTCCTCCGTACAGAATTGGCAGTTTTTTCGCACAATCGTTTCCATATTTCTCCTTTACAAGGTCGCGTATGTATTTATGCATCTCCTGAGCCTGATCGGGAGTTGCTGTCAATCCGGTTCCAATAGCCCACACTGGTTCATAAGCGATAACTATCATATCCATCTGCTCCTCAGAAAGGCTGAATAATCCTTCTTCAAGTTGCCTTCTTACAATAAGGAAATGTTTCCCGGTTTCTCTCTCATTTAATACCTCACCGCAGCAGAAGATCACCTTCAGTCCACTGTTAATTGCAAGTAATGTTTTTTTATTAAGCAGCTTGTCATCTTCATGATAGAAGGTCCTTCTTTCTGAATGTCCGATTAAAACATATTCAGCACCGGTGCTTTTTACCATCCAGGCCGATACCTCACCCGTATAAGCACCTGAAGCCTCTGATGCGCAGTTTTGTGCGCCAAGGGCTACCTTCCCGTGTTTCAGAATTTCAAAGGCACCTGCAAGATGAATAAATGGAGTACATAAAATAATCAGTGTCTTACCCGAAGGTTTTTCCTTAAAGTATTTATCAATTGACCCCGCAAATTTCAGGCCTTCTGTCAGATCCATATTCATTTTCCAGTTGCCGGCAACAATTTTCTTTCTCATATAAATCAATGTTTTAAAAGGTAATAATATTTAAAGGTACAAATCATTTAAT
>JBAWXY010000066.1:0-13008 GCA_037143835.1 Bacteroidota bacterium | reverse complement strand
TTATTTCTGATTCATACAATTTATAGAATTCTTCCCTTATCTCATTTCTTACATCATAAAACGCACTCATTATTTCCACATACGATCCTTTGACATGTGAGGGATCCTCAAAACCGAGATGCAGTCTATGCCTTACTTTTCCCTGGAAAACAGGACAAGTTTCATTTGCGTTGTCGCAAACTGTTATAACATAGTCCCATTCGTCATTCAGATATTGGTCAACTTTTTTTGGTGTTTGATGGCTGATGTCAATACCAACTTCATTCATCACCTTAACAGCTGTTGAGTTAATTCTGATAGCCGGTTCCGTTCCTGCCGAGAAGACTTGCAATCTTTTGTCAAACGATTGCAGAAAGCCCTGAGCCATCTGACTGCGGCAACTGTTGCCGGTACAAAGTATTAGTATTTTCATATTACTTTAATTTTCAGCAGATTATTTTAGCTTTACTGACAGGTTCAAAGAAATTTTCAAACATTCCAAGAAATCTTTCAATCTCTTCTGAGCATAAACAATAATTTATTTTCAGACCGTCAATTTCTCCGTGTATCAGGCCAATGTCCCTGAGTTCTTTAAGGTGTTGCGAAACGGTAGTGCGACTGAGTGGCAGGTAATCTGAAATATCACCTGAGATGCAGGATTTTGTTTCAGCAAGGTACTTAAGTATTGCCAGCCTTGCAGGATGCGAAATTACTTTTGCAAACCTGGCAAGCTCCTGTAATGATTCATCAAACTTTTCGGCTTTATTCATTATTTAATATCTAATGACGCAAACATACGACATTGCTTAATAAATTCAAAATAAATCACTTTCTTTAAAAAAATAATAATAGCAACCCTCTTATCCACAATTATTGCAAATCGTCTGAAAATTTCCATGGCGTTGATGGAAATGATACATTTATGATCAGAATAATACAAAACAATGAAATCAGAAAAAAAATATTACTACTTGAAAACCACCGCAGATCGTTAACTTCAACTTTGATGATAGTTGAAAAACTGCTGATTGAAATTGAAGACTCAATGGTTAACCAGTACAAAACATGTTGCTTTGAAATTAAAAATGACATAGACAGTGATATTATAAATCTTAATTTGAAAGCAATTGTAGAAGCCCGCCAACAAATTTGTAATTTAGCTGAAAAGTATAATACCGATAAAAAATTTCAGAGTTTGCAAAGGATATTGATGAACTGATGGCAATTGCTGACAAAATAAAATACTAATTAACTTAAAGAATCATGAAAATTATTAATGTATCTGCACTGGAAATCCTTGATTCAAGAGGTAACCCTACAGTCGAAGCAAATGTTACACTGGAAGATGGAACAAAATCAAGGGCTATGGTACCCAGTGGCGCCTCAACAGGCGAACGCGAAGCCTGTGAACTGCGTGATGGAGATAAGAAGCGTTACGGAGGAAAAGGTGTTTTAAAAGCCGTTGAGAATGTAAATAAAATTATTGCAAAAGAGATCGAAGGTAAAGAATTAAACAGTCAGCGTGAACTTGACTACCTTATGATTGAACTTGATGGAACTAACAACAAATCAAAACTTGGAGCAAATGCGATTCTTTCTGTTTCCATGGCATATGCACGCGCAGAAGCAGAAAGTGCCGGAATCCCATTATATCAATATCTGGGAGGGGCTAATGCTCATCTTCTTCCTGTTCCCTGCATGAATATAATAAATGGCGGCAAGCATGCAGATAATAATGTTGATTTTCAGGAATTTATGATAGCACCCCATTCTGCTGCAACTTTTACTGAAGCTATTCGTATGGGTGTCGAAGTATTCCATACCCTCAAATCAGTCCTGAAGGCAAAAGGTTATAGCACCGGGGTTGGAGATGAAGGCGGCTTTGCCCCTAACCTTAAATCGAATGATGAAGCCGTTGATGTTATTCTTGAGGCCATAACCAAAGCTGGGTATAAACCTGGAACCGATGTAAGCATCTGTCTTGATCCTGCCGCCAGCGAAATGTGGGAAGATGGTAAATACAAGCTGTTTAAAAGCACAGGCAAACTGATTTCCAGCGACGATATGGTAAAGCTCTGGGAAAACTGGGTAAAACAATACCCCATTGTACTGCTCGAAGATGGTCTTGCCGAAAACGACTGGGCAGGGTGGAAAAATCTGACTGACACTCTGGGAAATAAGATCGAAATCGTTGGCGATGATCTTTTTTGCACCAACAAAGCAATCCTGGCAGAGGGTATTGCAAAAGGTGTTGCAAACTCAGTCCTGATTAAACTTAACCAGATTGGGACAGTAACTGAAACACTTGAAACAATTGAGTTAGCTTATAAAAATAAATATAATGCTTTTGTGTCTCACCGCAGTGGTGAAACTCCTGACAGTTTTATTGCCGATCTTACTGTAGCTGTAAATGCCGGGCACCTGAAAACCGGTAGTGGTTGCCGTGGGGAAAGAGTTGAAAAATTCAACCAACTGATGCGTATAGAGCATGAATTAGGTAAATACTCTAAATTCGCAGGTAAACAGGCATTTAAGAACGCTTAGACTCACCTTACTCTTAATAAAATATATTATAAACTGAGTCCTTCTATTTTTCGCTCATTTTTATTATTAATCATTTATTTAATTGAATTTTTCAAAAAAATTTACTTTACCAAAACTGTTACAAATTAATCAAAAAACACATATGAAGAAAATATCGAACTTATTGATCCTGATTATATTAGGCACTTCTTTAATTTCATGTTATTCATCTAAGAAGCTGGTAATCCATGAAAATCCCAAAATAAAAAACGTTATCTTCATGATTGGTGATGGAATGGGTATTCCAGCAGTATATGCGGCAATGACGGTGTCAGATAAACCATTGAATATTGAGAGGTGTCCTGTAACAGGATTGCAAAAAACCTTTTCTTCAAACAATTATATTACTGATTCCGGAGCAGCCGGAACTGCATTGGCAACAGGTACTAAAACTAAAAATGGAGCTATTGGTATGGATTCTCTGGGAAACCGTCTAAAATCCATCCTGGAAATCGCAGAAGAACATGGACTCGCTACCGGTCTGGTTTCTACCTCTTCAATTACTCATGCCACTCCCGCATCATTTATTGCACACCAGTCCAGCAGGGGCAGCTATGAGGATATTGCCATGGATTTTCTGAAAACCGATATTGATGTTTTTATCGGGGGAGGATATGATCATTTTGCAAAAAGGAAAGACAAATTAAACCTTATTGACAGTCTTAAATTCAGAGGTTATGAGGTGGATACATCAATGAGCATGGTTCTCAAATCCACTTCCAGAAAACTTGCCGGACTAACTGCTCCTGTTCATAACCCTTACCGACTTAAAGGAAGAGGAGAGATGCTTCCTGAAGCCTCCGTTAAAGCTATAGAAATATTGAATAAGAATCCGAAAGGATTTTTTCTAATGATCGAAGGATCTCAGATCGATTGGGCAGGTCATGCCAATGTTGCTGACACACTTGTTGACGAAACCCTGGATTTTGATAAGGCAGTGGGTGTAGCGCTTGATTTCGCTAAAAATGATGGACACACCCTGGTTGTAATTACTGCTGACCATGAAACTGGAGGGGTGACAATTACCGGTGGTGATATTCAGTCTCACAAAGTTAAACTTAACTTCTCAACCAAAGATCACACTGCTGTAATGGTGCCCGTTTATGCATTTGGACCAGGTGCTGAAAAATTCACAGGTATATTTGATAATACCGAGCTGTTCCAAAAGATTTTGAGTTGCTTTGGATTCGGGCAAGTGAAATAGTCAGGGTTTAATCTTTTCAAACAAACCAATCAATTTGGTTTTATAAATCTCCGCTATCTGCGATTCATGTTCACCGATAGGTTTTACAGGAATTAAATCCATAACCTCCTGGGCAATCAATCCGGATTTGTACATCAGGTTTAAAGAAGCATAAAGGGTCTCATGAATAGAGTCTTTTGACTCTTTTTCATTTAAACCGATCTTTTGCCCGATCTCAGCCAGCTCCTTCCACTGGAACCAGAAGTAAGTTGGCAGCATGGCCGACATTATAGCATAGCTTTCAAGTTTTTCTTCTGCAACCTCAAATGTTGCCCCTAGCAACCCTAGTAAATCAAGAATTTCCTTCTTTTCATTTTTTGCAAAACCCGCAGAAAAACAGATAGGGTTGTACCCTTCATTAATAAAAGATGTTGCGTTGGGAATTAACCTGGCAAGATTTTTAACTTGACCCAGTTTTGATGAGATCTTCGCCAGGTTAATTTTTGGAGCCAGTGATATAACAGTCGCACTGCTCTTAAAATCATTTTTTAAGAGTTCGAGAGTATCCATTATTACCGGAGGATGAAGGGACATAAAAACGATATCTTGTGAAGCTGCCACAGAGGCATTTTCAATCTGGACATAGGGATAACTCTTCTTAAGGTTTGCTGTTACTTCAATGTTAGTATCAGTAACAACAATCTTGCTGAACTTTGCATTCTTATTCTGAAATGCCTGCAGAAGAATTTTTGTTATTCTTCCGCCTCCGATAAAACCTAATGATTCTGTTTTCATAATTGATTGATTAAAATATCATATTAAATAAAAATCCGACAATCATTATCCCAGCCGCCACAATTCCAATAAAGGTGAATATCAGCGGAAGTTTTAATACTTTCTTCAGAATAATCATCTCTGGTAAAGAGAGTCCGATTACTGACATCATGAATGCCAGGGCCGTGCCGAGAGGGACACCCTTTTCAATGAAGACACTCACAATAGGAATAATACCTGCAGCATTCGAATATAATGGAACTCCTATTAACACAGAAAGAGGAACTGAGTACCAGGTGGACTTGCCCATAAGGTTAGTCATAAAACTTTCAGGTACGTATCCGTGGGCAGCTGCCCCTACTGCGATTCCAATTACAATATAGATCCACACTTTGCCTACAATCTCTTTAACAGCTGTGAAGCCAAGTTCTATCCGTTGTCCGAAAGGTATCTCTTCTTCTGTGGTTTCTGCATTTTCGCTATTAACCTGATAAACCCAGCTTTCAACATGCTTTTCAAGCTTTAACTTTCCGATAATAAATCCTGAAATTATTGCAATCACTAATCCTGTCAGTATATAAATAAGCGCCACTTTCCATCCAAACAAACCAAATAACAATATAACAGCAACTTCATTTATCATGGGAGCCGAAATCAGAAATGAAAATGTTACTCCCAGTGGCACACCTGCCTGGACAAAACCAAGGAACAAAGGGATTGCTGAACAAGAACAAAACGGAGTTACAATTCCAAGTAAAGCTGCTAAAACGTTGCCGGTAAACAAAGACTTACCTTCTAAAACCTTCCGGGTTTTTTCGGGTGTAAAATATGTGCGGATAATTCCAACGAAGAAGACTATCAGTATCAGCAACATCAGCACCTTCGGGACTTCAAAAATGAAGAATCTCAGTGATTCGGTTAAATGCAACCCTTTCTGCAGCCCTAAAACTTCATCTGTTAAAAAATCAGTGGTAAATTTCAGATAATGATATAATGCAAACCAGATTGCTATTCCAAGCACTATTTTAAAAATCTTCTTCCAATCCATGTTAATAATTTGAAAATGTGGTAATTTGAAAATTTGAAAATTGCTATTTGTTAGAAGAGATTACGCTTGACAAAAAGAATTAAACATACGCCCTGATAATGTAATAGATACCAACAATAATAAACAGTATTGCAATAACCCTCCGGAACCAAAGTTCAAATACCTTAATTTTATTATATACCCCTCCGATCCCGGAAACAGTATATGCAAGTAACCATGCAAATAGTATTACCGGAATGCCGGTTGCGATAGCGAATAATACGGGCAGGTATAGACCAGAAGCACTTGCCACTGTCATTGGTATAAGCATGCCGAAATATAGCACACCACTGTAAGGGCAGAAAGCAAGTGCAAAAACTATCCCCAATAATACTGCATCAATGAATCGCCACGACTTTCTCTTTTCCATCTTTTCTGAAAGTCTGCCAAAACCAGGAAAATTTATCCTGATGATATCGAGCATGAATATTCCGATTAACAATAACAACGGTCCTATGATCTTCTCCCCGTACCGCTGGAAGAATCCTGAGAATTTAAACTGATCAGCGCCAAAATATATAATTAATGGAATCAGGGTATAAGTGATTGCTCTTCCAAGAGTATAAAACAATCCATTGAAAAAGACTCGGTTGCGGTTTTCCAAATCTTTGCTTATAAATCCTATCGCTGTAATGTTTGTAGCCAGCGGACATGGGCTTATAGCGGTCATCAAGCCAAGTATTAAGGCTGTAAGCCATGGCATGGAACTATTATCAAGCAGATTTGTAAGAAAATCCATAATGGAAATTTTGGCTTAAAAACGTAAAAAGAGAATAGTCTTTCTGAGAAATATTATTAATTAATCAGAGGATCTATCTTCGATTTCATGACCTCAGTGAATTTTTGTGGTTGGGAAACAGCATATAGAAATCCTTCATTTGTAATATTGATCTTCTGATCACCTTTTACAATCAGAAGTGTCTGACTGTTGACACCCAATCGGTCGCCTACAGTTTTCCCGGTCGCTTCTTCAAGATTCAGAGCGGTAAAACTTATCTTACCTTTTTTAACCTGTTCGGCATAAAGCATCTCAATGTTCTTTCTGGCTTCCGCTTCTACTGTTTTACAGGTTACACAACGAACTGTCCTGTGAAAGTAATAAACCTCAACATCGTTTCCGGATGTCGCAGAAACAGTCTGTTTCTTTTCCGGTTGAGCATTACATGATGCTCCTGAAAATACCAGCATCAAAAAACCTGCAAGAATTAAGTTTTTCATATGTCCTTTTTATTTATTTGGTTAACAATTGTTTAATCTCTTCTGCTGAAGGTATGCGTCCTTTTACAACTACTTTCCCGTCAATTACCAGAGCTGGGGTCGTCATTATGTTGTATTTCATTATTTCCATAATATCATCAACTTTTGTAATGATTGCATCTATCCCATTCTTTCTTACTACATCCCGGGTCAGTTGCTCAAGTGTTTTACATTTCGCGCATCCGGGGCCCAGTATTTTAATTTCCATAATGTTTGAGTTTAAATTATTAACGGTTAAAAAAAAGATCAAAAAGTCTTTTAGCCTCTGCCCATGAGGTTTTATTGATACAATATTTAATATAAGGAGGGTTTATCTCTCCCTGAATCAGGCCTGCATCCTTCAACTCTTTCAAGTGCTGAGAGAGAGTCGACCGGGCAATGGGTAGTTCCTCCGCCATATCACCGCTGTAGCAACATTTGTCGGCATTCTTTATAAGAAAGTCCATGATAAACACCCTTACCGGGTGTCCAAGAGCTTTTGCGTATCTGGCTGTTTTTTCCTGAGTTGAAGTATAGCTTTTTTCCTTTACAAGCATATCATTTAGTATTTCGTCTAATAACGAAACAAAATTACAAAAATTTCTATTAATCAAATGGTATAATATGATTTTTTAAAAAGCCTTTAATCTGGCATTCTTAGTTTTGATTAGTGAAACATTTAAAAATAATTATCTTTATGCGCTTTAATAATCCGGAAAAGTATCTGGTTAAAATGTCAGGTAAAGAAGTTATAAAGCCTTATGGCGAAAAACAGATTATGTTCGACAAGCGCTATCTTGAGATGGCTCTTATCTGGGCACAGAATTCTTACTGTATCAGACGGCAGGTCGGAGCTCTGATCGTAAAGGGAAAGATGATCATTTCCGATGGCTATAACGGAACTCCTTCCGGCTTTGAAAATGTATGTGAAGATGAAAACAATATTACAAAACCATACGTTTTGCATGCCGAAGCAAATGCAATTACCAAGGTAGCCAAATCGAATAACTCGAGCGAAGACTCAACACTTTATGTTACAACTTCTCCCTGCATGGAATGCTCTAAACTGATAATCCAGTCAGGCATCAAAAGGGTAGTATATTGCAACCGCTATCGTATAACCGATGGACTTGAACTTCTGAAACGAGCCGGAATAGAATTGGTATTTATTGACCCCGAAAAAGATATTTATGAACTACAATAACTCAAAAAGGAGTGTTTTTCTTCCTATGATGCTTGCATTATCACTTGCCTTAGGTATTTTCATTGGCAAATATCTCCCCGGAAAGAATGACTTACTGCTACATTCAAATATCAGGTCAAGAAATGATAAATTGAACAGCATCCTGAATATTATTGAATCTAACTATGTTGATTCAGTGAACCGTAATGATCTGGTTGAAACCGCTATCCCGGCTATACTTAAAAAGCTTGATCCGCATTCTGTGTACATTCCGGCAAAAGATCTTGCACGTGCCAATGAACCATTACAGGGGAACTTTGATGGCATTGGTATTTCATTCAACTTGCTTACCGATACCATTATGGTAATAAGCACTATTCCGGGAGGCCCTTCTGAAAAACTGGGTCTGCTGCCCGGAGATAAGATCTTATATGTAAATGATTCACTTGTTGCAGGCAAAAATATAAGCGATCAAAAAGTTATGGGGATGCTTAAGGGCCCGAGGGGAACAATAGTAAAAATAAAAATCCTTCGCAGTGGGCACAAAGAGCTGCTACCATTCGAGATCACCCGCGACAAGATTCCAATGTATAGTGTTGACGTTGATTATATGGTCAACAAAAACACAGGATACTTAAGGATCAACAATTTTGCAATGACAACCTTTGATGATTTCATGAAAGGGCTCAGGGATCTTAAAGGTAAGGGAATGACCAGCCTTATCCTCGACCTGCGCGGCAACTCAGGCGGAATCATGGAAGCTGCTATTCAGATTGGAAATCAATTCCTTAAGGCAGGGCAGCTGATTGTTTATACAAAAGGACGTGCTCAACCACGAAGTGAGGCCAGGGCTACCGGCAAGGGAGAATTTGAAACAGGCGACCTTGTTGTCCTGATCGATGAATGGAGTGCTTCGGCCAGTGAGATTCTTGCAGGAGCAATTCAGGATAACGACCGTGGAACGATTATCGGGCGGAGATCGTTCGGTAAAGGATTGGTACAGGAGCCTATCCCATTTGCAGATGGCTCAGGGATGCGGCTTACAATAGCCCGTTATTATACACCCACCGGAAGATCCATACAAAAACCGTATAATAATGGATTTGATGAATATTACGATGATCTGAATGAAAGATATATCAGAGGTGAATTTGAAGTTTCAGACAGTATCCATTTTTCTGACTCTCTGAAATTTACTACTCCCGGGGGACGAATAGTTTATGGAGGGGGAGGTATAATGCCCGATAAGTTTGTACCGGTCGACACTTCCGGAGTATCACCCTATTTCCTCAAAGTCAGATCTCTTATTTACAGATTTGTGCTGAAGTATACTGAGAAGAACAGGGAGTTATTAAAGAAATTTACCGAATCGGGTGAGATGGAAAAATTTCTTGACAAACAGGCCCTGCTCGATCAGTTTGTACAGTATGCGGCAGCGAACGGCATTCAAAAAGATCCCGTTGGTTTAAAAACTTCCGGAGATATCATTCATACTCAGATTAAGGCCTATATTGCCCGTAATATCCTGGATAATAAAGGATTCTATCCTATCTGGGAGGAGATCGATACAACACTCAAATACGCGATTGACTTTCTGAAGAAATAAGACGCACGACACACGACTCACGGTTGTCGGGAACATCTTTATTAATATATGCCGATACTCAAATTAGATTATGAACTCTGTCATAAATGCTTCCGATATTTTGTGATAATTAGCATGTTAGTAAAATTGTAATTCTGATTTAATAAAATTAATTTTGTTAAACTTCCTTGTCCCTGACAAACAGATAAATTATAAACATTTCATAACCAATGAGTAAAGTTTTGTTTTCTTCAATTTCCAAGAAATTTGTGATGGCTTTAGCCGGTTTATTCTTACTCACTTTTTTACCGGTTCATCTTATTATCAACCTGATGTTGCTTAAGAGTGACCCTGAACCTTTTAACGAAGCTGCACATTTCATGGCAACATTTCCGTTAGTAAAAATAATTGAGGTTGCTCTGATCGGAGCGATACTTATCCATATTGGCTGGGGCATTTTCCTTCAGATCCAGAACTGGCTGGCCCGCCCGGTTGGTTATGTCAGCGGCAACAAATCAGAAACATCATTTTTCTCAAGGTTCATGATCTGGACCGGAGCTTCTGTTTTCACCTTTCTTGTACTGCATTTCTTTAATTTTTATTTCATTAAGCTTGGATTAGTCGCCGGTAATCCGGAAGATTTTTATTCTCTTGCGCATAATCTTTTTAAGATCCCCGCATATAATTATATTTATCTTGTTTGTTTTGCACTGCTTGGTTTTCACCTTTATCATGCCTTCTCTTCAGCTTTCCAGACACTTGGCCTGAATCACAGATTATGGACACCTGTAGTTAAAGTGGTTGCACTGATCTATGCAATAGTACTTCCTTCTGGTTTTGCTTTTATCTCAATCTCTTTATGGCTTTTCAGATAAATAAGAAAAGAAAAAAATACAATTATGGGAAAACTAATTTCAAAGATACCCGATGGTCCACTTGCACTGAAATGGACAAAATATAAAGCTTCGGTTAAGCTGGTTAACCCGGCAAACAAGAAGAAGCTTGAAATAATTGTTATCGGAACAGGTTTGTCTGGCGCAGGTGCATCATCTGCGCTCGGAGAACTGGGATACAGTGTTAAAACTTTCTGCTACCAGGATTCTCCGCGCAGAGCTCATTCTGTTGCAGCCCAGGGCGGGATAAACGCAGCCAAAAACTATCAGAGCGATGGTGACAGTGTTTATCGTCTATTCTATGATATGATAAAGGGCGGCGACTTCAGGGCCCGCGAAGCAAATGTTTACAGGGCGGCTGAGGTAAGCAATGAAGTTATTGACCATTATACCGCTCTGGGTGTACCATTTGCACGCGATTATGGAGGGACACTCAATACCCGCTCATTTGGGGGTGTTCAGGTATCAAGAACCTTTTATTCCAGTGGACAGACGGGTCAGCAATGTCTGCTGGGAACCTATTCATCTCTAAACAGGCAGATTAAAATGGGAAATGTGACAATGTTCCCACGGCGTGAGATGCTCGATCTTGTTTTAATTGATGGAAAAGCACGCGGAATTATTGCCCGCAACCTCCTTACCGGCGAAATTGAAAGACATGCTGCACATGCAGTTGTACTTGCTACCGGAGGTTATGGTACTATTTATTATATGTCAACCCTTGCTGTTAACTCAAATGCATCTGCAGCATGGAAGGCACATAAAAAAGGAGCCTTCTTTGCCAATCCGAGTTTTGTCCAAATCCACCCTACTTGTGTTCCGCAATTGAACGAGTTCCAGTCCAAACTGACCCTCATGTCGGAGTCGCTCCGTAACGATGGACGGGTATGGGTTCCAAAAACTAAAGGCGATAAGAGAGCTGCCAACTCAATTCCCGAAGAAGAGAGAGATTATTATCTGGAACGCAGATATCCTACTTTCGGTAACCTTGTTCCGAGGGATGTTGCCTCCAGGGCAGCCAAGGAACGTTGCGATGCAGGTTTTGGTGTGGGCGAAACCGGACTTGCTGTTAACCTTGACTTTAAGGATTCAATAAAGAAACAGGGAAAGAAAGCTATTGAGAACAAATACGGTAACCTTTTTGAGATGTATAAAAACATCACAGGAATTGACTCTTATGAGGAGCCAATGCGTATCTACCCTGCCGGCCATTACACAATGGGCGGATTATGGGTTGATTATGAACTGATGACCACAATTCCCGGTCTTTATGCAATAGGTGAAGCCAACTTCTCCGATCATGGAGCAAACCGTTTGGGAGCGAGTTCACTGATGCAAACTTCAGGTGACGGATATTTTATTCTTCCAAATACAATAAGTAATTACCTGGCTGATGAGATACGTGTTCCGAAAATCTCTACCGACAAACCGGAATTTGAAGCTGCTGAAAAAGAAGTAGCTGAAAGACTTTTAAAACTTATTTCAATAAAAGGAAAACAAACTTCTTCATCATTTCATAAACGTCTGGGAAAGATAATGTGGGACTATTGCGGAATGGTAAGAAACGAAGAAGGTCTTAAGAAAGCCCTTGTACTGATAAGTGAGCTTAAGGAAGAATTCTGGAGAGACCTTATTGTGCCAGGAACATTCAGTGAACTTAACATGGAACTGGAGAAGGCAGGCAGGGTAGCGGATTATTTTGAGCTTACCGAGCTTCTTGTAACAGATGCCCTTAACAGGAATGAGTCATGTGGGGCACATTTCAGGGAGGAATATCAGACTCCGGATGGTGAGGCATTACGAAACGATAAGGAATTCGCGTATGTTGCTGCCTGGGAATATAAAGGAGAAGGGAAACCATCTGTAATGCATAAGGAGGAACTGAAGTTTGAAGAGGTTGAGATGAAAGTCAGAAGCTATAAATAGGCGTAATTAATACGAAATGATAAAATAATTAAATAAGCATATGAAGCTTACACTCAAAATATGGCGTCAAAAAAATGCTAAAGCAAAGGGTACTTTTGTAACATATAAGATGGATAATGTATCTCCTGAGATGGCATTCCTCGAGATGCTCGATTCTCTTAATAAAAAGCTGGCTGAAGAGGATAAGGATCCGGTGGCTTTCGATCACGACTGCCGCGAAGGGATCTGCGGCTCGTGCGGAATGTATATAAACGGACATCCTCACGGACCGGTTCCTGCAATCACTACATGCCACCTCTCTATGAGATTTTTCAAGGAAGGTGATACGATATGGGTTGAACCATGGAGAGCAAAACCATTCCCTGTAATCAAGGACCTTATAGTGGACAGATCGGCTTTTGATAAGATACAGATTGCCGGTGGATTCATTTCTGTCAATACCGGGGCAGCGCCTGAAGCCAATTCAATTCTTATTCCGAAGAAAAAGTCAGATGAAGCCTTTGAATCAGCTATTTGTATCGGGTGCGGAGCCTGTGTTGCTGCTTGTAAAAATGCCTCTGCCATGTTGTTTGTGTCAGC
>JBAWXY010000065.1:0-13043 GCA_037143835.1 Bacteroidota bacterium | reverse complement strand
CTAAAATTGCAGTAGTTCCCTTCCGAACTTTCTTAATATTGGTAATTTGAGCGATTCCAGAAATGCAATAAAACGCTTAAGGATGTTATAGTATAATGTAACAAACAAAATAAAGATCATAAACCAGATCGCAACAATATTAAATATCAGAGTTCCGATCTTCCAATCACCAATCTGCTTATAAGGAGCATAAAAATGAGCCCTTCCGAATTTTGATCCGGGGCGCATGAAAACCGGATCAGCTTTTTGAACAAGCTTATCTTCAGCATCATATATTTTACTGGTAGCCAGCCTGTTAAGCAGAATGTTTGCAAGACTTTCATTATAATCTTTTTCCCTCATCTTAATGAACTCGTCCGCTCCCATCCTGCTGGCAATCTGTTTATATAATGAATCACGCGTGTATGAGATCGACCGGCTTTTTATTCTGAATGAGGTTTTCAGGCTATCCAGAAATAATTTTGCTTCATCAGCAACAAATTCATTGAATCCCTCATAATTCAAACTACTGATCCTTTTCCCGGGCTTAATACCGGATAAAGATGAAAGATCTTTAATATGATAATTAATTTTTTTAAAGTTGCTTTCAGAATATTCTCTGTAATCAGGAACTTTCCCTACAGCCAGGCACTCATCGACTTTAACCTTCAAAGTAGGGAGTAGAAATGAAGCATACCAGTCATTCTGACTTATTTCCATATCATATTTGAAAAAGGGTTTTTCAAATTTATTGCTCTTGAACTGTTCTACACTTAATGCTTCATATGCCCAGCGGGTTACCATAATATCTCCAACAACCGGCACATAAATTTTCTTACTGATTGATTTATGAAGGTCATCAAATTTTATCATTGCACCCCCAAGCAGAAGCTGGGGCACAAGGATCAGTGGAATAAGGATATATATACTGACAGCCGTTCGCATACCGGCAGAAATATTCAATCCCATAAGATTTCCGAAACAGGCTGTTGAGAAAAGGATTATCCATTGCTGGAAAAGCATACCCCTTGCTTCGAGAATTAAGTTAGCAACCAGGATAAATGTCAATGATTGGATTGCGGATAAGGCAAACAGGAAATTGATCTTTGAAAGAAGATAGCTTAGTCTGCTTAAATTCAGAAATTTCTCTCTTTCAAGAATTTTTCTGTCTCTGAAAATCTCCTCGGCACTCACCGTCAGGCCGATAAAAAGTGCAACTATAACTGCCATGAAGAGGAATACCGGATAATTCTTGTTATTTGCAAAGCTGTATACTCCGTTCTCGCTGAATTTTGAGATATACCCGAGTATGAATGCCAGCAGTGGGGCCTCAAGAAGATTAATGGTCATATATTGCCGGTCGGCCAGCTTTCGGGTAAGATTGCGTTTAATGAATGTTCTGATCTGATCTGCCTTTTTAGGAACTCTGAAGTTACTGGGAGGAATAACTGTTTTTGAGGGCTTGTCCCCAAGAACAGGCATCATCTTTTTCATATATTTTTCGTGCCACTCCTTTGGGCTGATCTGCCTCTCTTTTCCGGGATAACCTGAATTATCAATAACCTTAACCTCAATAATATGCAGGATGTCATCCGTTTCGACATTTCCACAGTTCGGGCATTCACTCTCGGCAGCATTTGCCTGGGATGTTTCAGTTTTGAAATAAACCAGGGCTTCAACAGGATCGCCATCGTAAATCATATAGCCACCCTTATCGAGCAGCCATAACCTGTCGAACATCTTGATAATATCTGAAGAGGGTTGATGAATTATTGCAAAAACCAATTTTCCGCTTAAAGCCTGATTTCTCAGCAAAATCATTACCTTTTCTGAATCGAAAGAGGATAATCCGGATGTTGGCTCATCAATAAATAAGACCACAGGCTCGCGCATAAGTTCAAGACCAATGTTAAGCCGCTTCCGTTGACCACCGCTGACCTTCTTATTCATCATATCTCCAACCTGCAGATCTTTTATTTCATAGAGGTCAAGATCCTGGAGGACTTTCTCAACGGTGTTTTTTAACTGCCTTTCATCATAATCACCAAAACATAAACGGGCATTAAAATAAAGATTCTGATATACCGTAAGTTCCTCTATAAGCATATCATCCTGAGGGACAAATCCTATAAGGCCTTTCAGCTCCTCCGAATCGGAATTAATGTCATAACCATTTATGTATAGGTTCCCGGCTGTAGGCTTAATCTTTCCATGGAGCAAATTAAGCATTGTGGTTTTCCCGACTCCGCTGCCTCCCATAATACCGATCAGGTTGCCTGATTCAACCCTGAAATTCATTTTCTGAAGTCCGTTATCGGAGTTCTTGAAAAGGAATTCAATATCATGCCCCTCAAAGAATATCTTTTCAGGAAATTTCCTTGAAACAAACTTTTTGTAAATTTTCGAATAGTAGATCGGATCAATACCCTGACCCTTTATATTAACACCACGGTCAAGGAGATAAGATCTGCACGCTATAATATCTCTTCCTTTAAAATACATAATCTGTTGGCCGTCGTAAGTAAAAAGAAGTGTTCCTGTACTTTCAATATGCATTACAACAAGGTGGCCTTTAAAACCTTTTATTCTGATATGCCGCCACTTGTCATAATTTTTATAAATACCGGCTCCGGATAATTTAAGGTTGTCACTTTCAATTATGAGAATACATTCGGGTGATACATCATCATATGCTCTGCTTATCATGAAGGCAGTGGCATCATCATATTCCTTTTTAGAAATATTAAATGTCCTTGAAACAATGTCTATAATTGTTTTCTCCTGTTCGGAAATCATTCCATTTTCAAATGCAAACTCGATAAGCTGAAGAAAAACGATCATTCTCTCTTCAAGGAACAACCCTTTTTTGATTTGCCGGCAGATATTTGTTATCTGAAATGATATAAGAGAATCGTCATCTGACAGTTCAGCTTTATCAACACTTTTAAGTTCATTGGAATAAAACTCAAGATTATTTTCGAACAGGGCATAATACTCTTCCTCCAACTCCCTGTTAAGATATCTCCGGAGGTAACTGCGCAGAATTTTTTTGCCTCTCGATGAAATTCCAGCCGGATTAATGGTCGAAACGATGGCAAAAATGTGAATTAAGGCAAGTAATACAGATTCCCTCATAAAGGTATCAAGTAAAAAAAAGACCGCAAAGTTAAATGCTTTGCGGCCAGGTATTCATGAAATAACTATTGTACAATTTGGTTTCTTACACCATCAATGACCTTGGTTATATCCTTAATATTCTGATCAGTAAGACTCGTGCCAATTCCTTCATATACTTTCTTAACAGGATCCAGTAACTTTACGAAATCACTTACACTTGGATCATTGGCATAAGGCTGGGTTATTTCGAGGAAAAGCTCAAATGATTTCTTCTGCTCAAGCAGGACCCTGGAGATACCTGCAACCTGGTATGCTGCTTCCGAAACATGTGTTGTCAGAAACATGCCTTCAACCCATGCACCTCCAACAACAAGCAGAGCTAAAGGTTGCTGATCGTTTTCACTCAGGTATGAATAAGTATCATTGAATGCTTCTGTCAGTATTTTCACCAGTTCATCCTTGTTATCAATATTCACTTTAATTTTCTCATATAACTCTTCATTGTATATTTTAGACATATTGAGTTCGTTGGAAAGTGACCTGATTGCATCCAGATAATTAATTACTTCCTGCTGAATATTATAGAGTGTTGCATAACTCAGATCGGCTCCATAAACACCAAGGTTGATCGCCCTTGTTGTGCTGCTGAAATATTTTTTTGTGTTCGCGACCGGGTTTGAAATACCTATTATATATCCAACTTCAAGTTCTGTAAGCATCTTAATTACCGCTGCTGACGAAGGTAGAGGATAAACATTTGCTTCAATCTGATTTTCAATTGACTTAATCTGTTCCATCTCAACTTTTTTCTGCAGTTTCCCGGTTGTCCTATTTTTGCATGAAGTCAAACCAGTGAAACTTAATATCAGAATTGGAAGTATAACACCTGCAATAATCTTTTTCATTTTAAATCATTTTAAATTTTAAAATATCACTCAAAAACTTCCCATAAAAGTAATAAATAATATTAAATAAAATGAGCATCAGGGATCATAAACATTCTTCATTTGATTTTGACTTCGTCGAGCTTCGCTTCTCTCCGGTTTATCGTTTACCCCTAACTTAAATAAAATCACCCTGGCATCGCATTTTTTATATATCTTTAAGCCCCTGAATTTATATCATTTTTTGATGATGTGGAATTTCGATGAACCTGCTAAAAGAGAGGGGACAAACTGTATAAAGTATGATCTCAGGGAAAAGACATTCGGTGATAAAGATGTTATCCCGATGTGGGTTGCTGATATGGATTTTAACACCCCTGATTTTGTTGTAAAGTCACTTCAGGACCGTCTTAACCATGAGATTTATGGTTATTCTTTCCGTCCTCCTGAATACTATTTGTCAATAATCGACTGGCTTGTTTGCAGACATAACTGGAAGGTTGAAAAGGAGTGGATCAGCTTTTGTCCCGGCATCGTTCCGGCACTCAACTTTTGCACCCTGGCATTCACTCAGCCTGGTGATAATATAATTGTTCAGCCCCCTGTTTATTTTCCTTTCTTTTCCGCAGCCGAATCCCATGACCGTAAGCTTATCTATAACAGACTGACAGAGTCTGACGGGAAATGGGTTATGGATTATGATTCACTGATTGCGGAAATTGACGGGAAAACAAAAATGATAATAATATCCAATCCGCACAATCCGATCGGACGGGTATGGACCCGGGATGAATTAAACAAACTTGCAGACATCTGCCTGAAAAATAATATTCTGATCCTCTCCGACGAAATACATTGTGACCTTGTTCTGCCCGGATTCAATCATACTCCCTTTGCAAAACTTTCCGAAAAAATTGCCGAAAATACTATTACCTGTATCGCTCCAAGCAAAACATTCAACCTTGCAGGTCTATCAACTTCATCTGTAATTATTTCAAATCCTGTTTTAAGAAAATCTTTTAACAGAATAGTTGAAAACCTGCATATCGGATCAGGCAACATCTTTGGTACAACCGCCTCAATAGCAGCATATTCACATGGACATAAATGGCTAGATGCGTTACTTGATTATATTGACCATAATATTGAATTTGTTGAAGATTATTGCAGGAAGATGATTCCTGAAATTATTCCTGTTCAGCCTGAAGCAACCTATATGATATGGCTCGATTGCCGTAAATTTGGTATGACAGGAAAAGAGCTTCAGAATTTTTTTGTGAAAAAAGCAGGTGTGGGAATGAATGAGGGCTCAACTTTTGGCCCCGGAGGAGAGGGATTTATGAGAATGAATCTGGCCACTACACGCCAAACAGTCATAAAGGCTATGGAACAAATTGAAAATGCTGTTTCCTCCCTCAGATAAAAAGAAATATCTAAATAGATGAAAAACAGTATACATGTAAGGTTAACCCTTGAAGACGGAACGATCTATCATGGCAGGTCCTTCGGATCGCCCACCCCTGCTGCAGGAGAGGTGGTTTTTAATACTGCTATGACAGGATATCCAGAGAGTTTAACCGATCCATCCTATCGCGGACAGATACTTTGTCTCACCTATCCTCTGATCGGAAACTATGGAGCACCGGGAAAAAGCGAGGAAAATGATCTCTATCGCTTTTATGAGTCGTCTTCTATTCACATCTCAGGGCTCATTGTGTCTGATTATTCCTTTGAGTACAGCCACTGGAATGCAACAGAGAGCCTCGATGAATGGTTGAAAAGAAATAATGTGCCGGGTATTTACGGGATAGATACAAGAGCTTTGACAAAAAGAATCCGTGAGAAAGGAGCTATGCTTGGCAAGGTTGAACCCGAAGGAACAGAAACCGGTTTTTATGACCCGAACAAAATAAATCTTGTTGCTGAAGTAAGCACACATGAAAAGAAAGTATATGGCTCAGGAAAGTACAAGATACTACTCGTTGACTGTGGTGTTAAGTATAACATAATCAGGAACCTTCTTAAAAGGGATACTACAATTATAAGGGTACCATGGGACTATGATTTTCACAAAGAAGAATTTGACGGACTATTTCTTTCCAATGGTCCGGGTGATCCAAAAATGTGTGTCACCACTATTGAAAACATTAAAAAAGCATTTTCCGGTGAAAAACCGGTATTCGGGATATGCCTGGGAAACCAGTTGATGGCGCTTGCTTCCGGAGCAGATACCTATAAACTGAAATATGGCCACAGAAGCCACAATCAGCCGGTTCTTCAGGTAGGCACCGATAAAGCATACATTACATCACAAAATCATGGATTTGCTGTAGATAACAAAACTTTAGGGAAAGATTGGGAACCTCTGTTCATCAATATCAACGACCAGACAAATGAGGGAATGAAACATAAAACCATGCCGTTTTTCTCAACTCAATTTCATCCCGAAGCGTCCGGCGGACCAACTGATACTGACTACCTGTTCGATGTCTTCATTGAGAATATTGAGAAATCCAAAAAAACCCATTCCCCATGAAGAGGGATTAAAATTTTACAGAATTATTTTGTTACATGATGCATCATCTTATCTGCAAGTTCTGAAGCCGTTTTGTTTTTGAACCACTTCATCCTGTTTTCGAAAATTTCAGCGATCTCTTTGTTACACAGATTTCCGATACTGCCTTCATGAACATAATCAGATAATGAAGTCTTTGAGAATGAGGAATTTTTAACCATCTCAGATACTGCTTTATATGCATCTCTGAACGGGATGCCCTGCTTCACCAGCCGGTTCACCTCCTCTGTACTGAATATAGTATTGTACAAAGGATTCTCCGTTATATTCTTTTTGATCTTTATATTATTGAGCATTAAAAGCATTATCTCAATAGACTCCCTCAATTCTCCGAATGCATCAAATATCAGCTGTTTAAGCAGCTGAAGATCTCTGTTGTATCCTGAAGGGAGGTTACTGGTCAGGATTGCTACCTGGTTAGGCAGAGTTTGAATTACATTTGCACGGGCCCTGATAAGTTCGAACACGTCAGGATTTCTTTTCTGGGGCATTATACTTGAACCGGTAACATATTCATCAGGAAAATCGATGAACCTGAATTCGGAGCTCATATAAAGACAGATATCCATTGAGAAACGTGAAAGGGTCTGAGCAACAGAAGCCAGTGCGGATGCAATAGCCATCTCAATCTTTCCCCTGCTCAGGCTTGCATAGGCTGAGTTGTAGAGAAGATCATCAAATTCGAGAAGATCTGATGTCAGTTTCCTGTTTATAGGCAAGGTAGTTCCATATCCTGCCGCAGTTCCCAGAGGATTCTGATTATTGAGGGCTCTTGCCCCGGAAAGCAGCAGGACATCATCGGCCAGACATTCGGCATATGCTCCAAACCATAAGCCAAATGACGAAACCATAGCTGGCTGCATATGGGTATAGCCCGGTAACAGAATCTCTTTGTACTGCTCGCTTAATGACTGCAGCCTGGTAAAAAGCCTGCGGATCAGAACAGAGAGCTTATCGATCTCTTCCCTTGTATAGAGACGTATATCTACCAAAACCTGGTCGTTTCGTGACCGTCCGGTATGAATTTTCTTACCGGTTGTTCCAAGGATTGAGGACATCTCCTTTTCAATCTGAGAGTGGATGTCCTCCACGTCTTTTTCAATTACCAGGCTCCCCTCCTCGTCCCATACAAAAAGAGAATGAAGAGCTTTTAACAAGCCATTTTTCTCTTCTTCTGAAATTAATCCTACATCATCAAGCATTATTACATGAGCCATTGAACCAATTATGTCCCATTTTGTGAGGGCTAAATCGGTTTTTCTGTCTTTACCTGCAGTGAATTCGATGATTGCAGGCTCGGGATTTATCCCTTTTTCCCAGAGTTTCATATTAACTTTTATAAATTAATTAAGTATTTGTTATTAATATTTTTTCTGACTTGCTTCAACTATGGCCCGGTGAGCCATCAGCCTTATTGCATTTATCCTTATAAAGCCCTTGCTGTCAGTCTGATCAAAGCCACCCTCAATATCCATGCTCGATAGTTTCTTATTATACAGCGAGGAAGGCGATTCACGACCTTCAATAATTACATTCCCTTTGTAAAGGCACAGATGTACGCTGCCATCAATAAGTTCCTGGCTCTTTTCAATAGCAGCCATCAAAAAATCCATTTCAGGACTGAACCAGAAACCGTTATAAATAATTTCCGCAAATTTCGGAGTGAGCATATTTACGAGTCTCATTACTTCCCTGTCCATTGCTATTCCCTCAATATCTTTGTGGGCAATATGCAAAACTGTGGCAGCAGGAGTCTCATACACACCTCTCGATTTTATCCCGACGAACCTGTTTTCTACCATATCGAGGAGACCTATTCCGTTTTTACCTGCAATCTCATTCAGATATACATACATTTCATAAGAGTCCTCTTTTATGGTTCCATCTTCCTTGTTGACAAGCTTGACAGGTATCCCGTTTTTGAAATGAATAACTATTCGAGTATCCTTGTCGGGTGCATCCTGTGGCATCACCATCTTTTCCAGCATGCTCTTATGTAGTGTGTACATAGGATCTTCCAGAATTCCGGCCTCATGACTGATATGCATCAGGTTATCATCTTCACTGTAAGGCTTATCGATACTTGCCTTGACAGGAATCTTTTTCTCAGAAGCATATTTAAGAAGATCAGTCCTTCCTTTAAATGTCGCAAGGAACTCTTTGTCTTTCCAGGGTGAAATAACTTTAACACCGGGCATCAGGGCATAGTAACAGAGTTCAAACCTTACCTGGTCGTTGCCCTTTCCTGTTGCACCATGTGCTACGGCATTAGCCCCTTCTGCTTTTGCAACCTCAATCTGCTTCTTTGCAATAAGTGGCCTGGCAAGCGCCGTACCGAGCAGGTACCTGTCCTCATAAATGGCGTTTGCCATTATAGCTTTAAGAACATATTTATCAACAAATTCCCTTTTCAGGTCAGCTATAATTACTTTGGATGCCCCGAGTAATAATGCCTTTTTCCTGCACTCTTCAAAATCATCGGACTGCCCTACATCGGCCACAAAAGCAATAACTTCATAATTCTTTTCAATTAACCATTTAAGTATTACCGAAGTATCCAAACCACCACTGTACGCGAGAACAACTTTTTCTTTCATTATTTTATTATTTGATATTAGTATTAATTTATCTGATTTTTAAAATGTTCCTGTTATTATATATATAACCTCAAAAATCATTTCTTCTTAATCTGATCATGTATACCGGGAAGAATAATTTCGAGACAAGTGTGGACCTGCTGGAGGGTTATTCCATCTCTGGGTATAAGAAGGATTGTATCATCACCGGCAATGGTACCGGCTATTTCATATCTCCCGGCACCGTCGATAAAAAAGGCAGTGTTACTTGCATTTCCGGGAATAGTCTTAATTACCATAAGTCCTTTTGCTTCAACTATATCCTGAATTACAGGAACAATATTTAATTTCACCGGTGAATTAGCCGTACTCCTGATATTTTCTGACAAAGAATACTTATATCCTCCGGTGCCGTTGGGGATCCTCGCAACCCCAAGCTGCCTTAAATTACGGGATAGTGTAGCCTGTGTACAGCTTATCCCTTTCCCTTTCAATCTTTTAAGTAACTCGTCCTGTGTTGATATATGCGCTTCTTCAATAATTTTCTCTATTGCAAGAAGTCTTTTTGTTTTTTGCATATTTATACATTTATTTTGCAAATATATTCATTTTTTCACAATTTCAAATCCTGATTAAAAAATTTGTGTTATTTTTGAACCTCAAATCCGGACAATGAGAGAAGTAGTACAAAAGGTAATTATCCTGGGATCAGGAGCGCTGAAAATCGGCGAAGCAGGCGAGTTTGATTACTCCGGCTCCCAGGCTCTTAAAGCATTAAAAGAGGAAAAAGTTCAAACAGTTTTAATTAATCCGAATATTGCAACGGTTCAAACCTCCGAAGAGCTGGCTGATAAGATCTACTTTCTCCCGGTTACTCCATATTTTGTCGAAAAGGTGATTGCAAAAGAAAAGCCTGATGGAATTCTCTTATCCTTTGGCGGGCAGACAGCACTAAACTGTGGAACCGAACTTTATAAATCGGGGGTATTTGAAAAATATAATGTGAAAGTACTTGGTACTCCTGTTTCCGCAATAATGGATACCGAGGATCGTGAGCTATTCGTAAAAAAACTTGATGAGATAGATGTTAAAACACCAAGCAGTATTGCCGTAGCGGGAGTTGATGAAGCAATTGAAGCCGCCCGCAAACTCGGATTCCCAATTATCATCAGGGCAGCATATACTCTGGGCGGTCAAGGAAGTGGTTTTGCATCAAATGCTGATGAACTGAGAACACTTGCATCAAAAGCATTTTCCTATACAAGCCAGATCCTTGTTGAAGAATCGCTAAAGGGATGGAAAGAGGTTGAATATGAGGTTGTAAGAGATAAATATGACAATTGCATCACTGTATGTAACATGGAGAATTTTGATCCGCTTGGAATACATACCGGTGAAAGTATTGTGGTTGCTCCATCCCAGACACTGACAAACAGTGAATACCATAAGCTGAGAGAACTTTCCATCAGGATAATCAGGCATATCGGAATAATTGGTGAATGCAATGTTCAATTTGCTCTTGCCCCTGATTCTGAAGACTACCGGGTCATCGAAGTGAATGCCCGTTTATCGCGGTCAAGTGCACTTGCCTCAAAAGCTACAGGTTATCCGCTCGCATTTATTGCTGCAAAACTTGGAATGGGATATGGACTTCATGAACTTAAAAACTCTGTTACCAAAAACACAACTGCCTGCTTTGAGCCGGCGCTTGATTATATAGTATGCAAGATCCCGCGGTGGGACCTGAATAAATTCGAAGGGGTTTCGCACCTCATTGGCAGCAGCATGAAAAGTGTCGGTGAGGTTATGGCTATCGGAAGAACCTTTGAAGAGGTTATTCAGAAAGGATTAAGAATGATCGGCCAGGGAATGCACGGCTTCACCGGCAACCGTAACCTGGGCTTTGAGGATATTGAGAGGGAACTTGCCGAACCGACAGATATGCGGATCTTTTCAATTGCGGAAGCTCTTGAAATAGGAATGCCGGTTGAAAGGATTTATGAACTGACAAAAATTGATAAATGGTTCCTCTTCAAACTGAAAAATATAATCAGCATTAAAGATGAACTTTGCAATTACCAAACCATGGAATCTATCCCGGCAGATCTGCTTTCCCACTCCAAAATAAACGGATTCAGCGATTTCCAGATTGCCCGGCATGTACTTAAATCCGGTCCGGCCCAGATTAATGACGACCTGATGAAGGTGCGAAATTACCGGAAATCGTTAGGCATTGTTCCCTATATTAAACAAATTGATACTCTTGCCGCTGAATATCCGGCAATAACAAATTATCTGTATCTGACTTACAGCGGTTCAGAGCACGATATTATATGTGAAACCGACAAAAAATCGGTAATAGTTCTGGGTTCAGGTGCATACAGGATTGGCTCCAGTGTGGAATTCGACTGGTGTTCTGTAAATGCCATTGATACCGTAAAAAAAGAGGGATTCAGATCAATAATGATTAATTACAATCCCGAAACTGTAAGTACAGATTATGATATATGCGACAGGCTTTATTTCGATGAACTAACATTCGAAAGGGTTATGGATATAATTGACCTGGAAGACCCCGGTGGTGTTATCGTATCGGTTGGTGGTCAGATCCCCAATAACCTGGCAATGAGGCTTTATAAAGAGAAGGTACCGGTTCTTGGCACCTCTCCGGTTTCAATCGACAGAGCAGAAAACAGGCATAAGTTTTCTAAAATGCTTGATAATCTTTCTGTTGACCAGCCACGATGGAAGGAACTCTCTTCAATTGATGATATTTTTGAATTTGTCGACCGCATCGGGTTCCCTGTTCTTATCAGGCCCTCCTATGTTTTATCGGGGGCTGCGATGAATGTGGTCTCAAACAAAAACGAACTATCACATTACCTTCACCTTGCAGCACAGGTTTCAAAACAATATCCGGTTGTTGTTTCTGAATTTATTGAGAATGCCAAGGAGATCGAGATTGATGCAGTGGCCCGTGAAGGGGAGATTATTGCTTACGCCATCAGTGAGCATGTAGAGTTTGCCGGCGTTCACTCAGGAGATGCAACAATGGTCTTCCCTGCCCAGAAAATATATTTTGAAACAGCCAGGAGGATTAAACGCATTTCGCGCCATATAGCAAAAGAGTTGAATATTTCAGGCCCTTTTAACATTCAATTCCTTGCAAAAGACAATGATATAAAGGTTATCGAATGTAACCTGCGTGCAAGCCGAAGCATGCCTTTTGTTTCGAAAGTCCTTAAAGTCAATCTTATTGAACTTGCTACGAAAGTGATGCTTGGCGTTCCGGTTGAAAAACCGGGTAAAACGGTATTTGAACTCGATTATGTGGGAGTTAAAGCACCTCAGTTCAGTTTTTCGCGACTTGCCAAGGCCGACCCTGTCCTCGGAGTTGACATGTCGTCCACAGGAGAAGTCGGATGCATTGGAGAAGGTTTTTATGAAGCAATACTCAAAGCTATGTTTTCTGTTGGCTACAGGGTGCCTAAAAAGAGTATTCTGCTTTCAACCGGTCCGGCCCGTTCAAAAGTTGAACTTCTCAACAGTGCCAGAGCCCTGCGTGAAAAAGGACATAAGCTTTATGCAACAAGAGGCACCCAGCAGTTCCTGGAAAATGCAGGTGTTGAAGCACATGTGGCATACTGGCCCGATGAAAATAAATCGCCAAACACAATCGAACTTATTAAATCGCGCGAGGTGGATCTTGTTGTGAACATTCCTAAAGACCTCAGCGATAAAGAACTTAATAACGACTATACCATAAGAAGAAGCGCCGTGGATTACAATGTTCCTCTCATTACCAATTCACGACTGGCAAGTGCGTTTATACTGGCTTTCTGTCGCATGAGTATAGACGATCTCGAAATTAAGAGTTGGGATGAGTATAAATAAAAGATAAAAGACAAAAGG
>JBAWXY010000064.1:0-13184 GCA_037143835.1 Bacteroidota bacterium | reverse complement strand
GCTTTACCCTGGAGGGCCTGGAATATGTTGTTTACAGGGCGGGCGGTTATTTGTTCGTTTGAAACGGAAACAACAGAGCCGGTAATATCGCTCTTTTTCTGGGTTCCATATCCTACCACGACCACCTCTTCAAGGCCGATTGCTGATTCAAGCAGCGTTACATTGATAGAAGTCAGGGTACCGATTTCTATGTCCTGGGTTTCCATTCCGATAAACGAAAATGTAAGGCTTTTTGCGTCGGCCGGGACATCAATGCTGTATCGCCCGTCGGCACCTGAGATAACGCCTACTGCTGTACCGGCAGCAACTATATTAACACCAGCAAGAGGAGCCCCGGATTTGTCCGAAACTATGCCTGTAATTCTTAATTGCTGAAGAAGGTTCCTGGGCACTATTACTATCAGGTTGTTCTCATAAGCTTTGTATGTAAGAGGAGACTCCAGGAACATCTCATCAAGAACATTGATTATGTTCTGATTATCTGCTCTTACATTAATCATGTTATTCATTGAAAGCAGGTCATCACTGTAAAAGAATCTGATTTCTGTCTGCTGTTCAATTGTTTTCAGCACTTCGCGGATAGGTTTTTCCCTTATATCAAGGGTTACTCTGGTCTGGGAGTAAACATTTGCACTAACCTGCAGGATGGTGATAAAGATTAGGATTAAAGTTAGTTTCATGGTTAGCAGAAGTTTTTTTATTCCCGGATAAGAAGACGGAATAAGGTTTTGAGGTTTTTTTTTCATACTTTTGTAATGTTTTTAAAGTTTAACAAACCAATGTTCTCCTTAAGAAAGTTACATTGGGAATAATTTGTAAAAACTTAGCGCGGGGTGTTTCAGCATCCTGCGCTTTTGTTTAAGGGTATTGTTTTATCTATTCATAAGCAAAAATTTATAGTTATACTTTTGACTATTAAATATTATTGCTGATTGTAAAGACGTTTATTCAGCTCTTCAAAATTTTTATTTTCAGATAAGGTAACAACCTTACCTTTTAGTTTGAAATTAATAGGAGCAGAAATGCTCATAACCTCAAGCACCTGTTCTATAGGTTCAGCTATTATGGTTCCTGTAAACCGGTACGTTTTTAACCTTTCAGACTCAAAAAGTATTTGAACATCGAATTTACGCTCAAGTTCAATTGCTATCTGTGAAAGACTCTGTTTTTCAAAAATCCAGCGGTTTTCTTTCCATGAAATAACCGGTTCTACATTAACATTTTCAGTAACTAATCTTGGAATTCCTATTGATTTTTGTACCTGCAAGGGCTGTGTGTTGCTTCTGGATTTTTCTTCCGGAACGGTTACTTCATCAACCATCGTTGAATCTACCTTGAAAAAGGTTAGTTTCTGATTCGGTTTAAGAACTGTTACTTCAACCTTGCTTTTGTCTGTTATCTCTTCAATTTTTACGGAACCCTCTACCAGAGTTGTTTCAATAGTTTTGTCACCTGAGTAGGCTTTTACATTAAAAATTGTTCCCAGAGCCATGACATTTAAATATGTAGTTTTAACCGTAAAAGGTCTCTCACTATCTTTTGCGACATTAAAGTATCCTTCTCCTTCAAGTTGTACTACCCTGTCGCTGATTCCAAAACGGTTATCATATTTTAAACTGCTTCCTGCATTCAATGTAACAGTTGTTCCATCTGATAAAGAGAGCTGGGCACGGGATCCCATCGGAACTATTAATTCACTAAAACTCTGTCCGTTATTAACAAACCGATTCTTACCTATATAATAAAATAAGAATCCGCTTAAAGATGCAGCAACAATAAAAATTGCAGCATACCTGGTAATTGTTTTAAATAAATTGGTTTTATTCAGGCCAATTGCAGTCTCTTCTCCGGCTTTAATTTTTTGTCTGAATTTCCAAAAACCCTCTTGGAAATTATATCCCGGATTTTTTAAATTTGATTTGGCAGTGATCCAAATTTCACAATATTCATCAAAATATCTTTTATTTGTGCTATCTGATTTTATCCAGTTGATAAGCTCTCTTGTCTCATCAGCAGTTAATTCTCCCTTCAGAAAACCTGGAATTAAATTTTCAGGCGATTGTTTGTTTTCTTTCGTTTGCATAATATTATGTTCTAATTATAAAGACAGGAAAATATTAAGACAGGGTTAAGTGAAAACTAAATATTTTTCAGATACACATGATAATAAAAAGAATAATCAGGTAATCCTTAAGATTTTCACGCAGGCGGGCAAGTGCAATTTTCATCTGGGTTTTTACGGTATTTACCGAAATCCCGAGTTTATCGGCAATATCACTATACTTCATATCTTCATTCCGGCTGAGTATGAATATTTTCCTGCAGCCATCAGGAAGTTCACTGATACCCTGTTCAAGAATATTCATGATTTCTTTTTCGTATAGCTGCCCCAGAGGATAATCACTATCCCAGGCAAGAAATTCATAATCTGAATTGCTTAAGGAGTCTGTTAATTTATGGGTTAACCTGAACCGTTCAAGGTAATTCAGAGATGTGTTATGAACGGCCTTTATCAGATACCCTTTAACGGAAGTAGTGATGTCAATTTTTTCTCTGATATTCCATAACCTGACAAATACATCTGAAACAATTTCTTCAGCATCAGAATGATTCCTGACAATATGTTCGGCAATCAGGCAAAGGAAAATGTAGTACTGCCTGTAAAGCTCTTCAAAAGCAGCAACATCACCTTTTTGGATACCATTAATAAGTTGCTGATTTGAAAGTTCCATCGGATTTTAAAATATTAACCTGCAAATTAATATTTTTCTGAGTATCAAATTCAAAATAATGCAACCTCAGGGGGATGAATTCAGAAAATATATGTGTTAGTCAGATATTATTTAGATTTATTTACCATAAAATTATTTTGTGTCACTATATTCTTTCCTTTATTATTAACGAGTGAGGTTGTACCGGGGAGAATGTTATTCATAATATAGATATCGCTGCTCTTTTCATCTTCATTTATAAGAAGAGGAATTATTTCAGGCTGATAACAGTTGGTAACCCTTACATCCTGACAATTACTAAGTTTAAAATATGGAATATTCAGTTGAGTTGCGGTCACTGTAATCCTATCATAGCTTATCCGTTTTGAATCTTTCGCTTCGAGGGCACTACCTTCTTTAATCTCCATCCTGATGTCGTGAAAACTGATATCCGATCCATTTTCAATAAGTATCCCTCTTGTTGAAAATATCTGCATATCGCTCAGCGAAATTTGGGAAACATCTCTTTCTTCCAGTCCATAGATAGCAATAGGCCGTTGAGCTCCCCTGATAGTGATATTTGAAAGATGAACACTATTTACGGCAGGTGTCCTTTCAGATAAAGGTTCTGGTTTTGTTGCCTGATAACGAAGGGTTATCAGTATCCCTTCATTAATCATATTATTCATGACAACATTTGATACACGTATATCCTCTACCACGCCACCTCTTCCACGCATTGTTTTTATCCGTATTCCCCTGTCGGTACCTTCAAAAATGCAATTTGTGATAGTGACCCTTTTGACATTGCCACTCATCTCACTGCCAATAACAACTCCTCCATGACCTTTAAGCATGGTACAGTTTGTTATAGTAATATTTTCAGTAGGACTTGCTGCTTCGCGCCCATCTTCATCACGACCTGATTTTATTACGATACAATCATCTCCTACTGTGATATGACAATTATCAATATGAACATTCCTGCAAGATGACGGATCGATTCCATCGGTATTTGGTGAACCTCCGGGATTCTCAATTGTAACTCCGGTAATTGTGATATTATCCGAGAATGCAGGCATAATTGTCCAGAAGGGCGGATTTGAAAAACTTACACCTTCAATAAGTACATTCTTGCACTCATAGGTAGTAACCATTGGTGGGCGCAGAAAATTATTTTTTGTACTTATGTAGGCATTTTTAGCAAGAAGCTCAGCATTCTCCTTTTTGAAGATCTCCTGCCACTTATTATCAACAGCCAGGCGGGAATTAACACTTCTCATGAAATCCCACCATTTTTTACCTTGTCCTTCAAAATGGCCTCTTCCGCGGATTGATATATTTTCGCACTGATATGCATAAATCTGAGATACGAAGTTTTTCACTCTCACATCTTCCCACCTCGATGGAACCATGGGAAGATAATCATCAAAATCATCTGAAAATTTAACCACAGCTCCTGCATCGAGCCAGAGTGTAATGTTACTTTTCATTATAATCGGACCGGTTAAAAATGTACCTGCAGGGAAAAAAACTGTTCCCCCACCTTTTGCAAACAGCTCACTGATTATATCGCTTATAACTTTTGTGCATTTAACACTACCGGTAGGATCAGCGCCACGATCCTTGACATTTGTCCAGACTGATTGAGATTGCAGTAAAACTGTTCCTGTAAAAAAAACAAGGATAAATAATGCTTTTTTCATCGTTAAATATAATTGGTTTTAAATGGTGCCTGTTGCCTGTAGCCTGTAGCCTGATTTTCATATCGCCTGAAAGCTATGAAGTTTACTATAGAATCCATTCTTTCTATTCATAAGCTCTGCATGTGATCCTGTTTCGACAATGCTGCCTTCATCAAGAACTACGATGACATCGGCATGTTGTATTGTTGAAAGCCGATGGGCAATTACAATCGAAGTTCTGCTTTTCATTAAATTGAGTATCGCATCCTGAACAAGTCTTTCCGACTCGGTATCAAGAGCAGATGTTGCTTCATCGAGGATGAGTATCGGAGGATTTGCCATTATAGCCCTTGCAATGCTTATTCTTTGCCTCTGACCACCGCTGAGTTTGTTGCCTGATTCTCCTACAAAGCTTTCGTAACCCTGTTCTGTTTCTATTATGAAATCATGTGCATTGGCGATTCTTGCTGCATTTTCAACCTTATCCATCTCTGCTGTTTCAACTCCGAAAGCAATATTCTCTTTAAAAGAAGTATTAAACAAGATCGGGTGCTGACTGACAATTCCCATGAGGTACCGGAGGTCCCTGATCTTAAGATCGCGAACATCAACACCATCGATCAGAATGCTACCCTGATCAACATCCATGAACCTTGGAATAAGATCGGCAAGAGTTGATTTTCCGGCACCTGACTTTCCAACTATTGCGACAGTCTGGCCTTTTTTTATCTTCAGGTTGATATCTTTCAGAACCGGTTCGCTGTTATAAGCATACCATGAACCTTTGAATTCAATTGAATCATTAAATCCGGTAACAGGCAATGCGTCATCCTTCTCCAAAATCTTTTCTTCCGCATCAAGTATCTGGTCTATCCTGTCAATTGATGCCATTCCTTTCTGAATACTGAAATATGCTGTTGTGATATTCTTTGCAGGCTGAATTATCTGTGAAAAGACAATAAGAAAAGTGATAAGTTTTTCTGGTGACATATTTCCTGTTCCCTGAAGGGCAAGGTTGCCACCTACGTACATAAGTACCATAACAACTATGGTTGCAAGGAATTCACTGATGGGAGAAGCAAGATATGCTTTACGCGTCACCCTCTTAAAAACTTTGGCATATCTTTCATTCGACTCGGCGAACTGTGCCTTCATCTTTTCTTCAGCATTGAAACCCTTTACGATCCTCAGTCCTGTCAAAGTCTCCTCCACAATGGAAAGAAGACGACCGAGGTGTTGCTGACCCAGAAGTGAAGATGATCTCAACGTTCGGCTCGCCCTGCCAATCAACCAACCACTTACAGGTAGAAGAGCAAGAGCAAAAAGTGTCAACTCATAACTGCTGGCGAATAGGAAAATCACAAAAATCAGGATATAGATCGGATCTCTGAACATCATTGTAAGCGAAGCCATTACAGATATCTCAATCTCCTGAACATCATTTGATATCCTGGTCATAACATCGCCTTTCCTTGCATCGGAAAAGAAAGATAGCGGAAGTCTGAGAACTTTGTGATACAACTTTCTTCGCAAATCCCTGACAGTACTTGCCCTGATAAATGCCATGCTGTTATTGGCCAGAAAAATGAAACCGTTTTTAAATAAGCTTGCACCTATTACGATTATGACAACTAAAAGCAAAGCACCTGCCTGTCCGTTTTTTTCTATGAATGATGACAAATAATACTTACTGAAAGAATCCAGATAATCTGTACTAAGCTGAAAATTTCCCGGATAAGCAGTTGGCTCAACTGTTTTGAAGAGTATCTTTAAGAAAGGCATTGCAAGAGTATATGTTCCAAGAGCAAAAACTGCACTTAATATGTTATAGAGTATGCTTCGGACTGCCGACCAGCGATATGGTGCAAAATACTTAAGCAGCAACCTTACGTTCTTCATTTATACTGTATCGTATTAAAAACCAGTGTAATTAAATGGAGTGATTGCCTTCAACTCTGCTTTCACTTCATCACTCAGATCGAGGTTTTCAATAAAGTTTGTTATTGATTCATGCGTGATCTTCTGATTTGTGCGTGTCAGATCGAGAAGTGCTTCATAGGGTTTCGGGTAGCCCTCTCTCCGCAGAATAGTCTGAATAGCTTCCGCAACAACTGCCCAGTTATTATCAAGATCGCTATTTATTTTATTGGTATTTACAATCAGCTTATTAAGACCTTTCAACAGGGAATTAAAGGCAATCAACGAATGACCTATCGGAACACCAATATTCCTTAAGACAGTGGAATCTGTCAGGTCGCGTTGAAGTCTCGAGATGGGAAGCTTCATTGAAAGATGTTCGAAAATCGCATTTGCATAGCCGAGGTTACCTTCACCGTTTTCAAAATCTATAGGGTTTACCTTATGAGGCATTGCTGATGATCCGATCTCTCCTTTTTTTATCTTTTGCCTGAAATAATCCATTGAGATATACGACCAGAAATCACGGGCCATATCAATAAGGATAACATTTATCCGGCGCATATTATCAAATAATGCAGCCAGGTTATCATAGTGCTCAATTTGTGTAGTTGGATGTGAACGCTGCAGTCCAAGTTCCTCATTGACAAAGTTATTGGCGAAGGATATCCAATCAATATCCGGATAGGCTGCCTTATGTGCATTGAAGTTACCTGTTGCGCCCCCGAATTTTGCCGAATATGGAATTTGTCCGAAATACTTTGTCTGTCCATCTATTCTGGCGATAAAGACTTCAATCTCTTTACCGAGCCTGGTTGGAGTTGCAGGTTGCCCATGTGTTCTGGCAAGCATTGGAATATCCTTCCACTCATCAGCAAAAGTGGCCAGAGTCTCTCTCAACTCATAAAGAATAGGAAAATAGACATTAATCAGCGCATCTTTAATCGATAACGGTATAGCAGTATTGTTTATATCCTGCGATGTAAGACCAAAATGAATAAATTCGCTCCATTTTCCCCAGCCTGACTGAAAAAACCTTTCCTTCAGAAAATACTCGATTGCTTTCACATCATGATTTGTGATCTTCTCCCTTTCCTTGATTTTTTCAGCATCAGTTAAATCAAAGTCCTCATAGATTGACCGTAAAACTTTGAAATTATCTTTCTTGAAATCAATCAGCTGAGGAAGAGGTATATCGCACAGGGCAATGAAATATTCTATTTCTACCATCAGACGATATCTGATCAGACCGAATTCGGAAAAATACAGATCAAGCTCATCTACTTTATGTCTGTATCTTCCGTCCAGCGGAGATATGGCAGTAAGAAAATTTAATTCCATTATTAATCAGATTGAGTTTTCAGTTGTTATAACTATATACAAAAGTAGTATTTTAGACGTTGTAAAAAAAGGGTATGGATAAAATCAGAATTTCAGCAGTAAAATATGCAAACACATATCCATTTATTTATGGATTGACGGAAAGCGGATTTGAAAAGAGGGTTATCCTCGAAACTGACCATCCGGCCGATTGTGCGGAAAAACTGATCAGCGGAAGAGTTGATGTCGGTCTTATTCCTGTTGCCACGCTCCCACTCCTGAAAGAATACCATATTATCAGTGACTATTGCATCGGGGCAAACGGAGATGTCAGGACAGTGATGCTCTTAAGCAATTGTCCTTTTGAAGAGATTGAGACAATTTACCTCGATTACCGGTCACGCTCCTCGGTGAACCTTTCAAAAGTTCTGGCAAAAAACAGCTGGAAAAAAGAGTTCAGATGGATCAATACCTCAATAGGATTCGATTTTATTAATACTGGACGGAATGAAGCTGTTGTTCTTATCGGTGATCAATGTTTTGAATACGAAAACAGCTTCAGATACAAAATTGATCTGGCACGTGAATGGAAAGAATTCTCCGGACTTCCTTTTGTTTTCGCATGCTGGACTGCAAATAAGAAACTCGATGACGAGTTTATTGAAGAATTCGACAATGCCCTGCAGTTCGGTGTTAAAAATATCGATGCGGTAGTAGAAAAATTCGGAAAAACCGGAACCATAACCGGTAATGTTCTGAAGAGATATCTTACCGAAAACATTGATTATGATTTTAATGATGAGAAGAAAAAGGGACTTAAGTTGTTTCTTGAATTGATGAGTAAACTTTGATATTTTAAAATGATTTTCAAGTTATCTATTTTATGATTAACTTTGGTTTTTGATGTGACTTAAACAACAATTTTGACAAATAAAACGACAATACCATGGCTAAAACAATCACCTTTAATGAACTCCGGAAGATAAAAGACCAGTTGCCCTCCGGTAGTATGAGACAGATTGCAGAAAAACTGGATCTGAATGAAGAGACGGTCAGAAACTACTTCGGAGGGAGAAATTTTGACAAGGGCCAAAGCGTTGGAATTCATTTTGAACAGGGTCCGGATGGAGGAATTGTCACATTTGACGATACAACAATACTCGATCTGGCAAAAAAAATGATCAACTACTAATTCAGTATCTGACAGCCTGTTTAAAAGCAAAAGGCTCGGTCTTTTGCTTTTTTTTGACCTGATATGAATCTGACTGTTACAATAGAATCTGCAGAACTCCGGTTTAAGCAGATCGTCGAAGATTTTTTCATCAGTATTTATGATGATAAATCTCTTTCTTCACATGGTATTGATCATCACCGGAGAGTATGGAGTTATGCCAAAGAACTCCTTACCCAGATACCTGATAAGAAGCCTGTCTCCATCTCACAGCTTCCATCAAAACTGATAATTACCAGTTACCTCCATGACATCGGGATGTCGGTCGATCCTGGTATCAGGCATGGCCATCACAGCAGGGATCTTTGTATTCAATTCCTGACTAACAACCATCTTCCTGAAAATGAATATCAGGATGTTCTGGAAGCCATTGAGAATCACGACAGAAAAGATTATACCGGAAATACCAGTGTAAATGATCTGTTGGCCATTCTTTCTGTTGCCGACGACCTTGATGCATTTGGTTTCACAGGGATATTCAGATACTCGGAAATATATCTGACAAGAGGAATCACTCCTGAAGAAATAGGGCATCTTATCAAGGACGATGCCGGTAAAAGATTTGACAATTTTGTAAAGATTTTTGGGATTTCAGATGAACTTGTTCAGAAACATAAGAAGAGATTTGATATCCTTGATAATTTTTTCAACGAATATAATAACCAGGTTATTTCTTATAAATTTGGAGGGCAGCATCCAGCGGGTTATTGTGGTGTAATTGAAGTGCTTCTAAACCTGATAAAAAATAAAAAAGTACTAAAGAATTTCTACATGGAACCGGAGAAATATTCATTCGATCCTGTCATTCGTTGGTTTTTCGAGGGTTTGGCAACAGAATTATCCTGAATTAAGAAGAAATTGCTTTGTTAATATTTTCACAATAACTGTTATAAGAATAACACTAAAAACAAATTAAATCATTGCGGTAATCAGGGAAAATATTCCTTGGCAAAATAAATTTATAAATGCTGAAACATCGCAAATGCTCATATCAAGAGCGCTTCAGAAATATTTCAAATTAACACAAATTGACTTCCCCTGTTTAAAATCAAATTTTTCCGGATAGTTTCCCTTTCGTAAAACAACAGCAATGGGGCTATTTGCATATAGGGAGATATGTATAAATACTGATTTGTTTATCGCATAATTGCCACTGAATCATTTAATTCTCTGACTTACATTTGATCAAAACAGATACGTATTACTATGCTGGATGTATTATTAAACCAACCCGAAGAAAAACCTGGTTCGAAAGGTGTCATTAAAGTCAGTGACCGGGCTGATAAACCAATAAAAAGTGTCATGAAATCGGTTTCGTGGCGTATCATAGGAACTATTGATACTATGGTAATCAGCTATTTTATTACAGGAAGAGTCACTGTTGCATTGTCGATAGGAAGTGTTGAGGTATTAACAAAGACTATACTCTACTATTTCCATGAAAGACTATGGGCTCATATACACAAAATTAAATTAAAACTCTGGATCAAATCGAATGGAAAGCAATATGAAGTTAAAGGAGTTGAGTGATCAGCTATCGGGTAAATCGATTGAGGAGCGTCTTGAAAAGCTGGTCTCTCTCTTTCCCGGCAGAATAATATTTACAACAAGTTTTGGGATAGAAGATCAGGTTATTACTCATAAAATATTCAGTAACAACCTGCCTGTTAAGGTCGTAACACTTGATACCGGAAGATTATTCCCTGAAACGTATGAGGTCTTCTCACAGACAATTATAAAATACCATAAAAAAATTAACGTCTATTTTCCCGAATATGAGACTGTTGAAAAAATGATCACAGAAAAAGGACCTTTTAGTTTCTATGAG
Organism: Bacteroidota bacterium; assembly: GCA_037143835.1. Lineage (GTDB taxonomy): Bacteria > Bacteroidota > Bacteroidia > Bacteroidales > VadinHA17 > LD21. Next base: position 2,492 of record JBAWXY010000064.1, on the reverse strand, counting down.
TCAAAAGAGAACAGGCAGGAGTGTTGCAGGCTGAGAAAGGTTGTTCCTCTCAACAGAGCACTGATGGGTATGGAGTGCTGGATATCGGGGATCAGGGCCGACCAGTCGGATAATCGCAGCCATATGAATTGGCTTGAATATGATGAAGACAAAAAGCTTTTCAAATTCTACCCCCTGTTTGACTGGTCATTTGAGGATGTTAACAACTTCATAAAAGAAAATAATGTTCCGTATAATATCCTTCACGACAAAGGATTTGTCAGCATCGGATGCGAACCATGTACCAGGGCAGTGAAACCCGGAGAGGATTTCCGCGCTGGCAGATGGTGGTGGGAGAACGACGGACCCAGGGAGTGCGGATGTCATATAAAATAGGCAACAGGCAACAGGCAACAGGCAACAGGCAGCAGGTAAAAGGCAAAAGAAAAATGAAGAACCTGATTAATATAAACGATGAACATCTCAAAGAGCTGGAAAATGAAGCAATCTTTGTGATGAGGGAGGTTGCTGCACAGTTCGAAAACAAAGTATTGTTATTTTCAGGCGGAAAGGATTCAATTGTGCTCGTCCATCTTGCCAGGAAAGCATTCTGGCCGGCCAGGATACCTTTTAGCCTGATGCATATTGATACCGGCCACAATTTTGAAGAAACATTAAAGTTCCGCGATGATCTGGCGAAAGAATTCGGTGCAGAGCTTATTGTTAAATATGTCCAGGATTCAATAGATAATGACAGAGTGGTTGAGGAACAAGGGGTTAATGCCAGCCGCAACAAGGCACAGTCAATAACCCTTCTGGATGCCATCGAAGAACTTAAAATTGATGTAGCCATTGGCGGTGGGCGTCGCGATGAGGAAAAGGCCCGTGCCAAAGAACGTTTCTTCTCGCACAGGAATGAATTTGGCCAGTGGGACCCTAAAAACCAGCGCCCTGAACTGTGGAACATCTTTAACGGACGGAAACATTCAGGTGAACATTTCAGAGTATTCCCGATAAGTAACTGGACAGAACTTGATGTTTGGCAATATATTCTGAACGAAAATATTAAACTTCCTGAACTGTATTACACTCACAGGCGCAAGATATTCAACCGCAATGGCGTATATCTTGCCTGGGCTCCTTTCATGCAGCTTAAACCCAATGAAAAAGTTTTTGAGACTGATGTCCGTTGCCGGACAATAGGAGATATAACCTGCACAGGGGTAACACTTTCAAAAGCACAATCGCTTGAAGAGATAATATCAGAGATTGCAGCGACCAGAGTCACCGAAAGAGGAGGAAGATACGACGATAAACGGTCCGAAGCAGCAATGGAAGACCGTAAGAAGGAAGGATATTTTTAAAGCATAGTTTGTAACTGATTGTAAGCAGTAGGAAGTAGGAAGTAAGGAGCAGGAAGAAAAACCACAGAGTTCCCCTCCCTGGAGGGGCAAGGGGTGGGTTAAAACATTAATCAGCAAGAAGTTAAATAAGATGGGAATTAACGGTAAGAGCAAGAATAAAAGCCTTCTGAGGTTTACAACAGCAGGCAGTGTTGATGATGGTAAGAGCACTCTGATCGGACGGCTCCTTTATGATAGTAAATCAATATTCGAGGACCAGATGGAGCATATTGTCCAATCCGGTAAACGTCTGGGAAGAGAAGGACTTGATTTATCACTGCTGACCGACGGATTAAGAGCAGAACGTGAACAGGGTATCACTATTGATGTGGCTTACAGGTATTTCGCAACTCCTGCCAGAAAATTTATTATCGCCGACACTCCCGGGCATATCCAGTACACGCGTAATATGGTCACAGGTGCAAGTACTGCTGATCTGGCTGTAATACTTATCGATGCACGTAAAGGTGTCCTGGAACAGACAGTCAGACACACATATATAGCTTCTTTGCTTGATATCCGGCATATAATATTCTGCATCAATAAGATGGATATGGTCAATTATTCAGAGACTGTTTTCCAAAGTATCAAGACTGAAATTGATAAACTGGTTAAAAAACTTCAGATTGAAGACTCACATTTTATTCCCATAAGTGCTAAATATGGTGACAATGTTGTGGATTGGTCTGAGAATATGACTTGGTACAGCGGAAAAACTTTCCTCAGACTTATAGAAACGATTGAAATAAGAAAAGATAAAAATTCTGTTACTCCACGATTCCCCGTTCAGACAATTATTCGTCCACACACTTCTGAATATCACGATTACAGAGGTTATGCAGGCAGGATGGCCGGTGGCGTATTCAGACCGGGAGATGAAATCACTGTTTTACCATCCCTCCGCAGATCGAAGATTAAGAGCATAGATATGTTCGGAAAAACCCTTTCAGAAACTATTGCGGGAGATTCAGTTGCAATATCGTTGGAGGACCAGATAGATATCAGCCGTGGCGATATGCTGGTAGCATCAGATGACATACCTGTTATAAGTCAGGATATTAACCTGATGATTTGCTGGTTTAATGAACGTCCCCTGAAGGTTGGGGGAAG
>JBAWXY010000063.1:0-13302 GCA_037143835.1 Bacteroidota bacterium | reverse complement strand
CTTTTGTCATAATGTTAACCGTTTTTTTGGTCAACGTATTTCAGGCACCGACAATAGTGCAATCTGTAAATAAACAAACCGTCCAAGTAAATTAACCACGAGCTACGAGCTATGAGCTATGAGCACCTATGAAGAAATGTAATATTTAAAATCTTCTTTCAGTACAGAATAGATACAACTATCCTTGATTACTCCGTTCTTGATAACATTTCTTTTCAGGGTAGCTTCAAGAGTAAAACCGGCCCTTTCAAGAGCTCTTCTTGAACCGGGATTATCCGCAAAAGGTTCGGCATACACTCTGACAATGTCAAAATCCTTAAATACATAGGATGTAGCAGCCTTAATGGCTTTAGTAGTAATACCTCTACCCCAGTACTCTTCCGCGAGAAAGTAACCAATCTCAACGTTTTTCCTGTAAATATCACTCTTAGAGACAATGCCAATACTGCCAACCAACTGTTTATCAACTGTTATTGCAAAAAACCGTGGAGGAATGTTTCCCGGCAATATCAGATTCAGCCAGTTTTCGGCATCCTTTAATGAATAAGGAAAGGGGAACCCATCGCGAAGGTTATCTGCAATTTTTTTGTTATCAGCTATCAAAGCAAGTTCTTTGGTATCATTTATGGACCATGGTCTGAGAAAGATCCCCTCAAAAAAAATTTCCATTATATGAATCAGCTCTTCTTCTCTTTTTTAGGCTTTGGTTCTTTTGCTGTTTTCTCCTTTTTTACTTCTTTCTTCTCTTTTGCAGCTTTTGGTGCTTTTGGTGCAGGCTTTTCTTTGGCAACTTTTATTTCCTTGACCTCTTTTATTTCCTTAATTTCTTTGACTTCTTTGACAGGTTTCACTTCTTTAACAGGTTTCACCTCTTTAACCGATGCAATATGTTTCACCTCTTTGACCTCTTTAACTTCTTTTTTCTCTTTGACTGGTTTTTTATCTTTTGGTTCTTTCTCCTTGGTCACTTTTACAAGTTTAACTTCCGGTTTATCAGCTTTCTTCCGGCGCCGTCTGACGCCATAAGATCCAAGTATGATTTTACCTCTTCTTGATTTTTTATCACCTTTTCCCATATCAATTGGTTTTGATTAGTTTTATAAACCCTTTTTCAGGGTGGAAGCAAAGTTAATAAAATTCTTTATTTTTATTGAAAAATATTCCCCTAACAATGTAACATTTGTGACATACTGCGAATATCTTAATACTATCACCGGAAGAGAAATTGTAAACGAATTTTTAATGAGCACAGGCTATCTGCCTGGCGCTCACAGTCATGAATACCCTGTATATGAGCGTATTAAACAAATAAAGCAAACCAAATGAGACGAAATGAAAGGGGAACATCAGATATTCTGGTAATTGAAGAAATAATCCTTAAAGCTGATGTATGCAGAATTGCAATTGCAAACGGCAACATCCCATACATTGTTGCAATGAATTTCGGTTATAAGGGCATCCCTGAGCAAAGGTTATATTTTCATTGTGCAAACGAAGGAAGAAAACTCGAGATGATAAGACAGAATAACTATGTCTGTTTTGAGATGGATACTGACCATCAGATATATAGTGGTATAAAGGGATGTGACTGGGGAATGAAATACAGCAGTGTAGTTGGTTATGGCAATATCTCAATTGTAACAGAAAATGAGGCTAAGAAAACAGGGCTAAATTGTATCATGACTCATTATGGAGGTGAGGGGAAATATTTTTATGATGAGAAGGTGCTTGAGAGGACAACCATTCTCCGGCTCGATATTAAAGAAATTACGGGAAAAAAGTGTTAACTTGCAATCAGTTAAAAAAGACTGATTTATGCAACCATTAAACGATTTACGGCTGGCTGTTCTGATTGATGCCGACAATATACCCTATAGCAATGTTAAGGGGATGCTGGAAGAGATAGCAAAGTACGGAACCCCCACTTTTAAAAGGATTTACGGAGACTGGACTAAACCTACAATTTCGGGGTGGAAATCAGTATTGCTTGAGAATGCAATAACCCCTATTCAGCAATACAGTTATACCAAGGGAAAAAATTCCACTGACTCGGCATTGATCATTGACGGAATGGATATACTCTATTCGGGAAAGGTCGATGGTTTTTGCATTGTTTCAAGCGACAGCGATTTCACAAGGCTGGCAACAAGATTAAGGGAAGCGGGTATGAAAGTGATCGGGATTGGTGAAAGAAAAACACCTCATCCTTTTATCGTGGCCTGCGATAAATTTATCTATCTCGAAATAATCACATCACCAATAGTTACATTGGAATCTCTTCCGGAGATCAGAAAAAAGGGAAAACCTGTTGTAAAAAAGAAAAAAATCGAAGATGCAGATCCTCAAGCCCCTACGCGTATTGTAAAACGACTGATTGCCTCGTCTATTACGGATCTTGCTGATGATAACGGATGGGCATATCTTGGTGATGTCGGAAATCTGATCCTAAAGAAACAACCCGATTTTGATCCAAGGAATTTCGGATTCCCTAAACTGACTCCTCTTATCAGATCTCTTGATTTTGAAATTGATGAAAGAGAATCAGGCCAAAATCATATAAAGCATATTTATATCAGGAATAGGAAGTAGAGAAGAAAAAACAAATTCAAACGAACAAAATAATATAACCATTGGTTTCTTCAAAATACAAATAATATCTGACGGATAAGATACTTTTTTACGGCCAGAAAAAGAGCATAATGCTAAAAAGCTATTTAAATACAATATATTATGACTATTTATTTTTTGTTTCCAAAAATAAATATGACCTTTGTCCCTGTTTTATAAATACTTTAATAATTGAATTATGAACATTTACGTAGGAAGTCTTCATTTTAAAATGAGTGAAGCAGAATTAAAAGAAATCTTTGAAGAGTATGGCGAAGTAACATCCGCAAAAATCATTATTGACAAATACTCTGGGAAAAGCAAAGGATTTGGTTTCGTTGAGATGCCGAATGACGCAGAAGCGAAAAAAGCTATCGAGGAATTAAATGGAGCTGAAGTTAGCGGTAGGAACATTATCGTTAATGAATCCATCGAAAGAACCGACAGAAAAAGTAATTTCAGAGGTGGTGATGGCGACCGCAGAGGTGGTGGCGGTGGTGGAAACAGAAGAGATAACTACAGGTAGGTAACAATAAATCTAAAACTATGAAAGGTACTGTTAAATGGTATGACAGAGTAAAAGGTTATGGATTCCTTCAGACAGAAGATGACAAGGATATCTTTATCCACCGTTCAGGTTTAGAGGTTTCCCATACCGAACTTGAGGCAGGTCAGGCAGTAGAATTTGAAGTTGAGCAGAGAGAAAAGGGACCGGTTGCCATCAAAGTTAAAAAAGTAGATTAATCTTACTCCAACTAATACCAAAGAGGCTGTATCAGGAATGTACAGCCTCTTTTTTAATACCAGAATTGACGTAGTTAATTTTAAGGTGGTAATTAAAACCTACCGAAAATAGAATATTTTTCTGTGTTGCAAAAAATTGATGAATAGAGAAACAGTCCCGGATTATTGGTCTCCAATTTTCTTTCAAGGTGAAGTACCGGATGATCTTTTTTCAGATGCAGGAACCGGCTTATCTTTTGTGAAGCAGGAATAGCTTTAATCCTTTGATCTCCTCCTTTAATCTCGATACGATAATGATCTCTCAATATCTGGAAAAGAGACCGGTTTTCAAACTGCCTTGCTGTGATCCGGGGAAGGTTTATATTAGCTATATAGCTGATATCGTAGAAGATAGGAACATTCTCAAGTAGCCGGACCCTTTCCATATAAATACAACCAGATTCCTTTTCCAGCTCCGACAGCGGAAACATAAAATCATTTGGCCAGGGCTTCAGTACAGGTTTCACGATTATCTTTGTTTTCAGGTTGCGGTCACCAACCGCGGATGTTGTTCCTGAAACCGAGAGAATACCAATATCCTGTGGAAGGTGATGTACAATACTGCCTTTACCCTGGTGCTTCCTGATATATCCGCCATTAGCCAGTGTGCTGAGCGATTGCCGCACAGTCGGACGTGTCATGCCATATAACTGACATAGCTCATTTTCAGATGGTAACAGATCACCCTCCTTATAAACACCATCCATAATGTGTTTTCTAAGAATCTCATAAAGCCTCCGATACTGAGGTATGGTTTTAGGACTGACCATGATAGATATACAATAGAAATAGATTTGAAATAAAGTTGAAATATAATTGAAATACTAATTAGACGTAAATATATTATTTTTTACTTGTAAATACAAGTTAAATGAATTATTTTTGTAACTATCGTATTTTCGGATTATTAATTAATTCGAAAATCGATTTTATAATACTTATTGTAACAAGTTGAAACAGTCTTAATAAAAATAAAATTATGGCAACAGCGGTAATTATGCCAAAGCAGGGGCAGTCGGTCGAGACCTGTATCTTAATTAAATGGTTTAAGAAAAAAGGAGAAAGTGTTTCTGTTGGGGATATCCTTTTCTCGTACGAAACCGACAAAGCTGCTTTCGATCTGGAATCACCTGCCGAAGGGATACTGCTGGATGTTTTTTTTGGTGAGGGTGCCGAAGTGCCGGTACTGGTCAATGTTGCTGTGATAGGCAAAAGCGGGGAAGCAACCGAAGTTTTTAATCCGGATCAGTCAACTCACTCTCCTGATACAGCATCTAAAGCATCTACAGCTCTGGAAGCCATAGAGGCTATAAATGCTGTAAAGGCTATAGAGGCTAAGGGTTTAAACAAAGTGTTGTCTACCCCCGATGGTAAATTAAGGATTTCGCCCAGGGCAAGACGTCTGGCGGGAGATAAAAAACTTAATTACAATAATCTGCAAGGATCAGGACCCAACGGAAGGATTATCACAAGCGATATTGAAAAAGTTTTGTCCGGAGCTGCAATCATCACAAAATCGGTTCATACAACAGGTGTTGAATACACTGAACAACCACTTAGTAATGTCCGGAAACTTATTGCAAAGGCGATGCATGCCTCATTACAAAACTCAGCGCAAATAACCCATCATATGAGTGCTGATGTCCGTCACCTTCTTGAAGCACGACAAAAGATTAAAAGTGAACTTTCCTCAGGTGCAACTAAACAGGATATCACTCTGAACGACATGGTATGCTGGTGTGTGATAAGGGCACTGGAGAAATTTCCGGAGGCTAACAGTCATTTTCTTGATGACCGTATCAAAAATTTCCATAAGGTACACCTCGGCATTGCAGTTGATACACCGCGCGGACTGATGGTTCCATCCATAAAAAATGCCAGTGATTTGGATCTGGTGAAATTATCAAAGGAGCTGAAATCGGTCGCAGAGGCCTGCAGAAAAGGAAGTATCAGTCCCGAGCTGATTCAAAGTACTGCAGCCACTTTCACTGTCTCAAATTTAGGAAGCTATGGGGTTGAGATGTTCACCCCGGTTATCAATCTTCCACAGGTAGGAATCCTGGGTGTCTGCACAATAATAAACCGCCCTGCCAATATGGGTAATAACATTTTCGGTTTCGTCCCGTATATCGGATTATCACTTACATACGATCACAGGGCAATTGATGGTGGTCCGGCTACGATGTTTCTGAAGGAGATTAAGGAACAAATCGAAAATTTTAAATACTAAGAAAAAGATAAAATATATCATATGCCTAAGAGTCAGAACATTAATCCGAAGGTTGTCCGAAAACCAAAATTTATTGAGTTCGGGAAGATTCCTGTAAACCAGTACAATAAAACTATTGAAGAGGAAAAGAAGATATTCAGCAGCGAAGATTTCTTACGGATATACCACGATATGGTTGTTATCAGGGAATTTGAGACCATGCTCAACCTGATCAAGACGACCAATGAATATAATGGTATCTCCTATAACCATCCCGGACCAGCTCACCTGTCAATCGGACAGGAAGCTGCAGCTGTAGGAATGGCATATACCCTCGAAGTTGATGACTATATCTTCGGATCACACCGCAGTCATGGGGAGATCCTTGCCAAGGGGTTGGCGGCCATTCACCGTCTTGATGAAGATACCCTTTATTCAGTTATGAAAAACTACTTTGAAGGCTCTGCATTGAAAGTTGTTGAAAAAGGATTTCAGGGTAATATAAAAGATCTGGCTGTCAATTTTTTGCTTTATGGAGCATTAGCCGAAATATTTGCACGCGAAAACGGTTTCAACAAAGGTCTGGGGGGATCGATGCATGCATTTTTCACACCTTTCGGCATCTATCCTAATAATGCAATCGTAGGAGGTTCTGGTGACATATCTGTAGGAGCAGCGCTTTACAAAAAAATCAACCGTAAACCCGGTATCGTGGTTTGCAATATCGGTGATGCTTCAATGGGTTGCGGACCCGTGTGGGAAGGAATCTGCTTTGCCACTATGGATCAGTATAAGACACTCTGGGATGGAGATTACAAGGGTGGATTGCCTTTGATATTCAACTTTATGAACAACTTATACGGGATGGGCGGCCAGACAATGGGTGAGACCATGGGGTATAACATCCTTGCACGCATCGGCGCCGGGGTTAATCCCGAAATGATGCACGCCGAGCGCGTTGACGGATACAATCCACTTGCTGTTATCGATGCTTTCAGTCGTAAAAAACAGATATTAAAAGAAAAAAAGGGACCGGTTTTACTGGATACCCTCACATACAGGATAAGCGGACACTCTCCATCTGATGCTTCTTCCTACAGATCAAAAGAGGAGATAGAAGCATGGCAGCAGGAAGATTCAATATTATCATATGGAAAATCGCTGGTTCTTGCAGGTATTGCAAAACAGGACCAACTTGATGATATGGGAAAAGATACGAAAGAATTATTGACTCAGATACTGAAACTAAGTATTGATGATGAGATATCACCGAGGATCAATATGCAACAAGATCCTGATTGCATTGGAAAGATGATGTTTTCAAATGGTTCTGTTGATAAAATGGAAGAGGGTACTCCGGAAGTTCTTCTTCCTCTTGAAGAAAATCCACGGGTTAAATCACTCAAAAACAAAGAGAGATTCTACAAAGACAAAGAAGGTAAACCTGTATCCAAAGCTAAGCTGTATCAGTTCCGCGATGGAATTTTCGAGGCTGTTATCGACCGTTTTTACAAAGATCCTACTCTTGCTGCATGGGGTGAAGAAAACCGCGACTGGGGTGGGGCATTCGCAGTGTACCGCGGATTAACGGAGGCTCTCCCCTATCACCGGCTTTTTAACTCCCCGATTTCTGAGGGCGCCATCGTTGGAACAGCCATTGGTTATGGTATGTGTGGAGGAAGGGTTATTGCAGAAATCATGTATTGCGATTTTCTCGGCCGTTCAGGTGACGAAGTATTCAACCAGTTGCCTAAATGGCAGGCTATGAGTGGTAATATTATCAAAATGCCTGTGGTAATCAGGGTTTCAGTCGGCTCAAAATATGGAGCGCAGCATTCGCAGGACTGGTCATCTCTTACAGCACATATTCCCGGATTAAAGGTTGTATTTCCTGCCACACCTTACGATGCCAAAGGATTGATGAACACAGCATTACAGGGTACAGATCCTGTGATATTCTTCGAAAGCCAGAGAATATATGATATCGGGGAGATGTTTCATACCGGTGGAGTTCCCGAAGGATATTATGAGATACCTTTTGGTGAACCCGATATTAAGAGAACAGGAGATGACATAACCATTCTTTCGATTGGAGCAACATTATATCCAGCACTAAAAGTTGCGGATATGCTTCAGGAAAAATACGGACTCAGCGCTGAGGTTATTGATGCCCGGTCGCTGGTTCCATTCAATTATGAACCTGTTATTCAATCAGTTAAAAAAACAGGAAGGATAGTTCTGACTAGTGATGCTTCGTCACGTGGTTCATTCCTGAAGGAGATGGCTCAAACAATTACAGAACTGGCATTTGACTATCTCGATGCACCCCCTGTTGTTGTTGGCTCGCGAAACTGGATAATCCCGGCATATGAAATGGAGGAATATTTCTTCCCGCAACCGGATTGGATACTCGATGCAATTCACGAACGTATACTCCCTCTGAAAGGCCATCAAAATAAAAATGATTTTTCAACAGATAAGTCAATTAGCCTGAATAAAGAAGGAGTTTAAATTGTCTGAGAAGAAAAGTTTTGTCGTACAGATTTACTTCAGAATTATTTTTCAATTTTGATTTTGACTATATTGCATTGTACATAACTTTGAAAGTTAACCATTATGCATAGAAGACTTTTTCTGATTCTTATTCTTTCCGGCTTAACCCTTATTGCTCATAACCAGACACGTAGTCTGGACTTCTACTTAAAAAAAGGCATTCAAAATAGTCCGTTATTGAATGATTACAGGAATCAGATCAATTCGGCTATTGCTGACAGTCTTATTATAAGTGCAGCAAAAAAGCCTCTTGTTGAAGCAAAATCGCAACTACAATACTCCCCTTTTTATCGCAACTTCGGATACGATGAAGTTATAACAGATGGCGGTAACTATTCTGCAGTTATGGGAGTTACACAGAATATTTTCAATAAAAGAGAGCTGGACAATAAATATAAGGCAGTAGATCTGCAAAAGCAACTGGTAAATAATTCATCGAGAATTTCAGTTACCGAACTTTATAAGATCATTACTGATCAGTATCTGACAGCATTTTCTGGCTATGGTGACTTTTTATTCAATAAAACATTTCTTGAACTCTTTAAAAAGGAAAATGAGATCGTAAAACAGTTTGTAAAAAACGGAGTCTATAAACAGACCGATTATCTCTCATTATTGGTAGAGACCCAGTCGCAGGAAATACTTGTTAACCAACTTAAAAGTCAATACAGGAAGGATGTGATGCTTCTCAATCAACTGTGTGGATTAAATGATTCTGCCTGGATTGAATTAGTTGAGCCGCAACTCGAAATCAAAGGCACTCCTGATATTGCAAAGTCACCTTCCTATATTCAATATAAAATTGACAGCATCAGGATAGAAAACGAAAAGATGGCAATTGATATCAGATATAAGCCAAAAATCAATTGGTTTGCTGATGCCGGTATTATGACAAGTGATCCCTGGAATTTTTACAGACATGTTGGTTACAGTGCAGGTATAAGCCTTAATATTCCGGTTTATGACGGAAAGCAAAGAGGTATCGAAAAACAAAAGCTTGAATTTAATGAAAATAGCAGGAAGACCTACGAAAACAATTACCGAAACCAGTATTTTCAACATATTCAACAACTTAGCAACGAACTTAAGGCACTGAATGAGATGTCTGCCCAGATGGAAAAGCAACTTAAAACCACTGATCAGCTTGTAAAAGCACTTAAAGAGCAACTTGAAGCAGGAATTATTCAGATGACTGAATATATAAATGCTATTAAAAACTTCAAGACAATCAGCAGAAACCTCAACCTGATAAATATACAGAAGCTTCAGGTTATCAATGAAATGAATTTCCTTTTTACTCAATAAAAAAAATTCACTGATGTTAACGAGAATTAGAACTTGCTTTATCTTCTGTCTGATTACAGGAATAATTGCGCTTACATTATCCTGTAATCACGTCACCGGGACTTCTGAAGAAATTTTGGAGGTCAAAACACCTGTCACAATAGTTCCGGTCACATTCAAATCAGTCACTTCAACAGTCGATTTACCTGCTGTTACAACGTTCATGAACAGGAGCATTATAAGGGCCGCAACGACAGGAACAATAGAGAAAATATCAATTAATCCGGGTGATTTTATTGCCGCTGATCAGCTTCTTTTCACAATCATGACACGTGAAGCAATGGCACTTAGTAATATAATCGGGAGCGACAGTAGTTTATCCTTTAAAGGACTGATAAACATTACTTCACATAATGAAGGAGTAATAAGTTCTATCTCGTATCGAAAGGGTGACTTTGTTCAGGAGGGTGATGAGCTGGCAGTTGTTTCTGAACAGAACAGCCTGGTTTTCATCCTTGAGGTTCCTTTTGAACTTAACAGTTATATTGAAAAAAACAGGAGATGCATTATCGTACTTCCTGATAACAGGCAGATTAACGGCACCATAACAGGCAAACTTCCTGAAATGGATATTCAATCGCAAACAGTCAGATATGTTGTTAAACCATCCACCGCAGACCGTCTTCCTGGTAATCTTATTGCCAGCATAAGTCTGGTCAAATCTACGAATGACAAAGCTTTGGTTTTACCAAAACAAGCGGTGTTAGGTGATGAAACACTGACTGAATTCTGGGTAATGAAACTGATAAACGACAGCACGGCAATAAAGGTTGTTGTCCAAAAAGGTTTTGAAAATAATGATGAAGTAGAAATAACCGAACCGGAATTTCTTGCTTCTGACCGGATTGTTCTGACTGGCAATTATGGACTTTCCGATACTGCCAGAATAGCTATAATAAAGGAATGATAATATGAAGAATTTCTTCCTTTCATATAAAAATCCTATATCTGTTATTCTCGCAGTAATTATTATCGGGGGGATATTTCTTTACGGACAGATTCAGGTTTCGCTTTTTCCCGAGATCACTTTCCCTAAGTTAAAAGTCATCGCAGATAATGGAGAACAGCCTGTCGACAAGATGATGGTGACGGTCACCAGGCCTCTTGAAGATGCTATTAAACAGGTTCCGGATCTGAAGATATTAAGGAGCACAACCAGCCGGGGAACATGTGAAATATCTGCTTTTTTGAACTGGGATGCAAATATCGATGTCAATCAGCAAATGCTCGAATCGCGTATTTCAAAGATTAAAAATGAACTTCCGGCAAATGTTCGGATACAGATTGAGAAGATGAATCCATCTATCCTTCCGGTGATTGGGTTTACTGTTGAAAGTGATAAAAAAACGCCTATTGAACTTAACCTTATTGCAACCTATATAATCAAGCCATTTTTATCTCAGATTGATGGCGTTTCATCGGTTGGTATAATTGGAGGAAAAACAAAAGAGTACTGGATTGAGCTTAATCAATTGAAAATGAGCACTTTTTCTATAACACCCGAAATTATAAGGGATATGCTCAACCAGAATCACTTTATAACTTCAAATGGTTTTCTTTCCGATTACCGGCGTTTATACCTAAACGTCACTGATGCCGGACTATATAACTTAAGTGATGTTGAAAATGTCGTTCTGCGTAATGATGGAAAAAGAATAATAAAACTTAAAGACGTTGCTGACATCAACGTCAGGGAGAGAACAGAATATACGAGGATCAATGCTAATGGCCGTCAGGGTCTGCTGGTTGCAATACTTAAACAGCCTGGAGCGAACCTGATAAATCTTTCGGAGAATGTAGCATCGAAAAAGAAAGAGCTTGAAAAAATCCTTCCGGCAGATGTTCATATTTCTTTATATTACGATCAGGCCGATTTTGTACAGGGAGCAATTAAAAGTGTCAACGACAGCTTATGGTTAGGACTATTACTTGCAATTCTGGTTGCAATTATGTTTCTCAGGTCCTTCAGGGCAAGCGCAACAATTCTTGTCACTATCCCCGTCACACTATTTCTTACAATAATTGTTCTCTATAGTATAGGATATACTCTTAATATTATGACTTTCGGAGCTATTGCAGCTGCGATAGGGTTAATAATTGATGATGCTGTTGTTGTCGTCGAACAGATACACAGAACGCACGAGGAGTTTCCCGACAAGCCATCCAATCAGCTTGTTCATCAGGCAGTAAAATACCTGATGCCATCAATGATCGGATCATCAATAAGCACCATAGTGATTTTTGTTCCGTTTATGTTGCTGGGAGGTGTAGCAGGAGCCTATTTCAATGTACTTACCAATACGATGATAATAACCCTGGTTTGTTCCTTTTTTGTAACATGGATCGGACTGCCGGTTATTTATCTGTGGTTTTCTAATATCAGATCACTTTTCCCGGAAAAGAAAAAGACAGATATCAGAATTACCAAAACAAGAAACTGGGTAAGTTTTTTTATTCGCAGACCTGTTTTAAGTATCCTTTTCATTCTTTGCTTACTTGTATCTATAATTTATATTCTTCCCCGGCTTGAAACAGGTTTTCTTCCTGAAATGGATGAAGGGTCAATTGTGCTTGATTATCTGTCACCCCCCGGAACTTCGCTTGAAGAGACTGACGGTATACTAAAAGAAGTTGAAAAAATTATTGTAACAATTCCGGAGGTTGAAACTTATTCGAGGAGAACCGGAGCCCAAATGGGATTCTTTATAACAGAGCCAAATAATGGAGATTATCTTATTCAGTTAAAGGATGACAGGAAAAGAAGTACTGTGGAGGTTATTGATGATATAAGAAAGAGAGTTGAAGCAACCCAGCCTGCACTGGAGATTGATTTCGGACAGGTCATCGGCGATATGCTGGGCGATCTTATGGCATCAGTTCAACCTATTGAAATTAAGATATTTGGCAGTGACCAGAAAATTTTAAATGAGTTGGCTAAACAGGTTGCAGGTGAGGTGGAAACGATTGAAGGGATTGAGGATGTATTTGATGGTATTATTATTGCTGGTCCTTCGATCGAGATAATTCCTGATCAGCAAAAACTTGCACAGTTCCACATCTCTCCTGCATCATTACAGTTCCAGCTTCAAACTATGGTTGAGGGTAATATAATAGGTAATATTCTTGAGAAAGAGCAAATGACCGACATAAGAATGATTTACCCTAAGAGCACACAAAATAGTCTTGAAAACATCAAAAACCAGTTTGTTTTCCTGCCCGATGGTAAACTTAAACCTTTAACTACCCTTTCTTTAATCAGGTTAAAAGATGGAATCGCTGAAATTAACAGGGATAATCTTAAATCGGTTTCAATAGTCACTGCCAGACTGAATAGTAGGGATCTTGGGAGTGCTATGAAGGAGATTCAGAAAACAATAGATTCTAAAATATATCTGCCCCAGGGATATAATATTGAGTATGGTGGCGAATATGCTGACCAGCAGAAATCGTTTAATGAGCTTTTAATGATCCTAATATTATCGAGCCTGCTGGTATTTGCTCTAATGTTGTTCCTTTTCAAAGATTTCAAAGCTGCCTGCTCAATCTTATTCATTGCAGTTCTAGGGATATCGGGCAGTCTGATTGCCCTGTTCATCACCAATACCCCTTTAAATGTTGGAAGTTATACAGGGTTGATTATGATAGTTGGAATAATAGGTGAAAATGCAATATTTACCTTTCAACAGTTCACAACGAACCGCGAAAAAGGATCGGTAGACGAATCACTTATTTTTGCAATTTCTACCCGGTTAAGGCCTAAGCTTATGACAGCACTGGGAGCTATCATAGCATTGATGCCTCTGGCT
>JBAWXY010000062.1:0-13539 GCA_037143835.1 Bacteroidota bacterium | reverse complement strand
TCCATGAAGAAAAGCTGATAACGCCCGGGGTTTTTATCGTTGTTAAGGGCCTTAAGGTTATTAATGCTTATTATAAAAGTCATCATCTTTGTGCCCGAAGGATTTCTGACAATCTGATCAGTCCTGAAAGCACTGTAATAATCGAACGTCTGGGCATAATCTGAAAAGCCCGAAACAGATATCATTATATATTTATTATCAACAATCAAGCCTTCAGTGCGGTAATTTTTATTGGTATAATTATCAATATTATAGCTGATTATATCAAAAGTTGCCAGATTGATATTGAATGCCGGATCAGAAACTATCAATACAAAAACATGATTTACAGTTGTATCTGCGATATATAATTCCGTAGCGATCTCTTTCTCTTCTTCAATTTTCAGTTCAGGAATTTTCTGGTTCAGGAATGCTATTATCTCCTGTGCTTTCTTGCTTTCTGCTGTTTCCGGCCATGTTTTAATAAGGTTGTTGAGCTCTTCCTTAAAGCTTCTTTCATCACTTATCCGGGCAACAGAATAGGCACGAAGAAGCAGGAATTTGGGTGCAAGAATACCCTGAGGGTGTTTTTTCAAAGCATCATCACAGAGCGCGATTGCATCGTTAAATTTCTCATTATTATATGCATTGTATGCCTCCTCATAAAGTCTTTCAGCCATTTTCAGATCGGCCATCTTTTTTTCGTAATAGGCAGGATCTGAAAGAATTCTGGAAAATTCGCTGCCGGGATACTTTTCGAGTAACCGCTGCCTGTAAGCTTCAGATTTAGAACTATTCTTTTCTTTATTGATCCTATACAGATTGTATAATGCCTCAGGAACAAGTTCACTGTCAGAGAAACGGTTAATAAGTGACTCAAATGTTTCTGTGGCTCTTGCCTGGTCAAGTATTCTTTCGGAATATGCTTTTCCTGCATTCAGCAGGGCAATAGCTATCTTTTCGTTGGAAATCTTAAGTAAAGAATCAGTTAACGGAAGGCTCTTTAGATAAAATTCAGGGTTTTTATAATCGAGTACTGCTGCTGCAGTGTCAGAGCCGTTCCGGGAAGCCTCGTCGGAGTTGGCCGAAACCTGCGGAGCACTTGCTCTTGTTTTGTTTGACCTTCTCCAGTTGTCTTCAAGCTTTCTGTCTCCCCAACGTCTCCGGAATTCGGTACGACCAAAGGTAAGGGTCGCCTGGTTATAGAAATACCATTTGCCTTCTTGTTCGATATTACCCTGAAAACGTCTCTCGTTCTCATAAAACTGGCCCGGATTATATTTGTCGGAGTATTCTGAAATTTTTCCTTCACTTTCATCTTTAATTATTTTGGCGATGATTGATGAAATCAGGGCATACCTCTCGGGTTCAGTCATCGATGCCACTCTTTGCAGGCTGTCTTCAGTCTGGATAACAGTTAATTGTGAAACAAGAGCATTCAGGCTTTGTGATTTAGTTTTTAAAGCCTGGTAATCGGGATGGTTCTGGTCAAGGAAAAAGACAGTACTATCATAGTACTTTCCGGCCTTCATATAATCGGGTTTTTCATAATAATAATTGGCAAGGGCAAGATAGGATCTTCCTTTCTGGTTTTGATTCTGCGAATTAGCCGTTGCTGACTTTCTGAAGAATTCAAGGGCTTCTGTCTCGTTTCCTTCTTTCACCGACATATTACCCAGGGTAAAATAAATCTGATCCTGAAAATCTTTGTTCTTTGAATCTTTCAGCATTTTTTCAAGCTCTCTACTTATTTCCTGTGGATTTCCGGAGTTAATATCAAAAACGCCGGCAATATTTATCCTGGCATTAAATTCAATATCATAGGGCGGATTCATCTTAACAACTTCGCGATAGAGAGATGTTGCCCTGGCTCCGTCTCCTGTTTGCTCATATAATTGAGCTAATAGGTAGGTCAGCCTGTATTTTGTCCTTTTCCCCGAAACCAGTTCAATTGATTTACTGAGCGGACTTATTGCTTCAGAATATTTTTTTTGTTTGATGAAGAGATCTGCCAGTGTTGTGTAGTACATTGATTTTAAAGATCTTGTGAAGCCTGCTGTTATGTTAAGCTCAGAAATTAATCTTAATGATTCATTAAAGTTGCCAGTCTCGTTATAAATTCTAGCCAGCCAGATCGCAGCTTCTGCTTTGATCAACGGATCGTTTGCCTCGGCTATGCAGTAATTGAAGACAGCGGCTGCTTCATTAAACTCCTGTTTATAGAAACGAGCCTTACCTATAAGCAGATAACTGTCATCCACCCACTTATTATATTCCTTTTTGTCAAGTAATTCCTTCTCTTTTTCTGATGGCAGGCGTTTGTCTTTTATTTCAGGTTTTGAAGTGATGGATTTTAAGGTAATTACTTTTGAGGCTTTCAGTATTGCTCTTTCCATGTCGGAGGAGCAGAGAGTAGCTGTTGAAGGATCGCTGTATTCAAATACCTTAAGCATTTCTGCATAGTCATCCTTATAACCACTGGTTATTTTACCCAGACCTGCCTTAAAGCTCTCATAACCATTAAAATAGATATTATATCTGGACGTGAGGCTATTATAAAACCTTGTTGTGTCCGTGTTTTTTTCGACCGAACAGTTTGTCAGGATCATGGACAATCCCAATAACACAAGATATTTATATGATGCTTTTTGTGAAGCCAATAAATGACTTTTAATACTATAACTGACTAAATTTGTGTATAGTATTTCAAAGGTAGATAAAATTAAGTTGAGGTGTTTTCTCAGGCTGAAATAACTCTTTTAATTTCGGGAACTTCTTTCATAATTGCCTGTTCAACACCAGCTTTTAAGGTCTGCATGCTGTAAGGGCAGCCATGACACGCTCCGGTAAGTTTTACCTTAACTGTCATATCGTCAGTTACATCAATAAGGTCAATATCACCTCCATCGGACTGAAGATAGGGTCTGACTCTTTCGAGTGCTTTAAAAACGCGGTCTTTAATACTTTTTATATCTGTCATTTCGTTTAAAATTTATTTAGTTATCTTAAGTTTAACAGTTGGGTGATGTTCTTTGTTTCTTTTATTTACACTTTCTATCAGCTTCCCGGCCAGTTCCATAAATGCATTTCCCGTTATTGAATCTCCCAGTGCCACCGGCTGACCATTATCACTTCCCTCACAGATGCTCTGAATCAGAGGAATCTGCCCAAGAAGAGGTACTTTCATTTTTTCGGCAAGTTTTTTGCCTCCTTCTTTTCCGAAAATGTAGTATTTGTTTGAAGGCAGTTCTGCAGGAGTAAACCACGACATGTTTTCGACAAGGCCGAGTACAGGGACATTAATTTTATCGCTCCTGAACATAGAAATTCCTTTAACCGCATCGGCAAGGGCAACATCCTGGGGTGTGGTTACAACTATTGCCCCGGTAACCGGGACCTCCTGCACCAGTGTCAGATGAATATCGCTTGTCCCGGGAGGGAGATCAACAAGAAGGTAATCGAGAGCCCCCCATTCGCCCTGTGTTATAAGTTGCTTAAGGAAATTTGAAGCCATTGGTCCTCTCCAAATAACTGCATCCGCCGGATCAACAAAAAATCCTGGAGAAAGAACCTTAACTCCATATTTTGTTAATGGGATAATATGATCAGTATTATTTTCTCTTTTTACCTCAGGCCTGTATTTTTCGGCATCGAACATTTTAGGAACAGAAGGCCCGTAGACGTCAGCATCGAGCAGCCCTACACTAAATCCCTTTCGTGCAAGGGCGATTGCCAGGTTTACAGCGATTGTTGATTTTCCTACACCTCCCTTACCTGAAGAGACAGCAATTATATTTGTGACTTCAGGTAAGACTTCCCGATGTTTTTCATATTGTTTTCCAACAATGACTTTTGGCTGAACTTTTATCTCGTTAATAACAGCATCTGGTCCGAGAACCTCTTTTATTGTCTTTACAATTGTGCTCCTGATTGATGAAATGAAAGGGTCATTTGACTTCTCAGGCACTATTGTAAGTGAGATGCCGTTTTCACCGGATTCAATTTCCGAGATCATCCCCAGGGTAACTATATCTTTTCCTTTTTCGGGGTGGAAGACCTTGGAAAGGGCTTTTAAAATCTGTTCTTTTGAAAACACTGAGTTTGTTATTTTTATTTAATTTAAATATAAACAAGGTGCAATTTTACCAAATTTTTGGCAGAATGCAAAATATCTACTTCAGTTCTGTAAGGGGATCCCAGAATTTTTCTCTGAAGTTAATGATCCGGTCATCCTCAATGATGATGCCCTCATTTTTCAGAAGTTGTTCCATGGTAGAGGAATTACCGAAATGATGTTTCCCGGTAAGCAGTCCATTGCGGTTGACAACTCTGTGGGCAGGGATAAATTCAGGATTGTTGTGGCACACATTGAGAGCCCACCCTACCATGCGTGCTGATCTGCCGGAACCGAGAAACCGGGCAATAGCACCATATGATGTTATCTTTCCGTAAGGTATAAGTTTTGTGACTTCATATACCTTTGAGAAAAAGTCGTTATTACTTTTTTGCTTTCCGTAAGGCATCTTCGATAATCTTTTCTCTTTCCAGTCTGAAAAAGAGGTAGTTGATTTTTAGTCCTTCATTCAGGAAGATCTTTTCATAATGGGTTCTTATTGGAAGAATGTCATCCGAAAGGTTTTCTGAATAAAGGTCGCTTGTGGCAAAGACCATTTCGAGGTTATTATTTTCGACGACTGTTTTTGTGTAATTAAACAGCTCAGTATTATCAGTTTTAAGATGAACTATTCCCTTGTTTTTCAGGAACTGACGATAGCGATTAAGGAACCATGGGGATATAAGTCTCTTATTTGAATTTCTTGCTCCCGGATGAGGGTCAGGGAAGGTGATCCAGATCTCATCAACCTCATCTGTGGAGAAGAACGAATTAATAAACTCAATTCTTGTGCGCACGAAGGCAACATTGGGTAACTTCTGTTCGTTGGCTGTTTTGGCTCCGCGCCACATGCGGGCTCCCTTTATATCAATTCCGATATAATTATTTCCAGGAAATCTGGTTGCCAGCCCGATTGTATATTCTCCTTTACCGCATCCCAGCTCAAGAATAATCGGATTTTCATTTTTGAACATCTCCTTATTCCATCTGCCTTTTACAGGGTGATCTTTTGCGGAAACATCTCCGATTTTGGGCTGTATTACATTATCAAATGCTCCCAGTTCAGTCCATCTGCCCAGTTTATTCTTTCCCACTTCCGGAGATTTATTTGCTGATCTTTTCTATTCTCAACCCGAAATCATAAACGCCTTTAAGATCTTCAACACGCATACCATGCTGAATCTTAAACTGGTATGAGCCTTTCAAAGGGAAGTATACATTTGTTTTATATGGAAGATTGAGTTCGTGTATATCACCGAATCCTTTACCATACCACTTTCCCTTTTCATCAGCAAGATTATATTGAAGGGTATCTGTAATGCTTTTTCCGTCAGGGGAGGTCGTTGTTACGAAAAGGTAAATATTACGAAACGGGTACGATGAGCCGGTTCTGATTGTAAAAAAGACATTATTACTGTTTAAAGTATCAGTTACGGGGATTTTGAAAGCTGTAATATCCAACAGTTTCCAAGTCCTTCCGGGCATCTCCAGAGAATCGGTAAATACAACATTACTGTTGCAGGATGACAGCAATACTAAGGATGTCAATATTAAAACGAATGAATATCTATTTATTCCTTTTATCATTGAATCTTCTGTTTTTTCTTTTGTTTGGTTTCCTGTTCGGCTGGCTTTTATTGTCAGGCGGGTCAAACCTTGTAAGACTATTATTCTTTAAAAGGTCCTGGGAAACAGGAGCAGAACCCCAGGATTCATCAACCAGCAGAAGCCTGTCGACCTTTTCCCCTTTTCTGTTAATTGCTATTATCTCTTTTACTCTTTGAACCGGCAGAGCGACAATATTTGCTGATGAATGCTGATCGGTTGAATACCAGTAAATACCTTTATGTACCTCCATCTTAAAGAAATAAGCAGTACAATCGAGAGCTTCAAGCGGAACATCTTTTGGCGGAAATGACCTCTGTGCATCTACATAGCAATCGAGTTCAAAATTAAGACAACATTTCAGTTTACTGCATTGTCCGGCGAGTTTCTGCGGGTTAAGAGATAACTCCTGGTATTTTGCATGAGTTGTTGTAACTGAAATAAAATTAGTGATATAAGTTGAACAGCAGAGCTCTCTTCCACATGAGCCTATTCCTCCAATCCTCCCTGCTTCCTGGCGTGCACCAATCTGGCGCATCTCTATCCTTACCCTGAACTCATCGGCAAGAATTTTAATAAGCTGGCGGAAATCAACTCTTTCATCTGCAATGTAATAGAAGATAGCCTTTGTTTTATCGCCCTGATATTCAACATCCCCGATCTTCATATTAAGTTTGATTTCTTCAGAAATTTTTCTTGAACGCAGCATGGTCGGGGTCTCAAGTTTTTTTGCTTCTTCCCACTTCTGAATATCGACAGCTTTAGCTTTGCGGTAAACTTTTTTCAGGTCATCGGGTGATGGATGGATTTTAAGTTTTTTCAGTTGTTCATCTATCAGAGGTCCAATCATTGACACTCTACCGATATCATGTCCGGGGGAGGCTTCCACTGCAACGACGTCGCCAATCTCAAGCCTTAGTCCATTAACATTCCTGAAAAATCCTTTTCGTGTATTCTTGAATCGGATTTCAACAATATCATTACCCTCCGGAATGTCAGGAAGGTCTTTCAGCCAGTTGAAAGAATCCAGTTTATTATACCCGGGTTTATATGTTATATCAGGCATCCGGATCTCTTCCCCGGGTTGCACTTGAATATCTTCGTTATCTGTCATAAAACTCTTATGCTACCGAAATTACCCCGCAAAAATAGTGAATAAAAGCATTAATTTCAACAATGAGTTTCAGGATCAGCGGATGAGCCTGGTAATTTTTAATGCAAGGTCAAGAAAGATGATTTTCGCATTGCCGTTTGCTTCAATATGCGAATAGACCAGATTAAACTCTTCAGTAAGAGGATAGATATTATTCTGATTGATGAAAGGGTGGAACTTTCCGGAGAAAGTTGCCTCTTCACCGGTAAGGAATACCAGTCTGTTTTTCAGCTGATCGAGTGACAGCATAAGGTTTTCCCTGAGAATTCTCATTGAAAAAGAGATAAAATTCTTCTGTGCTTCCCTTCCTGTTGTGGCAATCTCCTCCGACCAGCTGATTATTGAAATGATATCGCGTTTCCATGCGAATCTCATCAGGCTCTTAAAACGGTCAAGATTCGCCATGGAAGAGTCTTCGTTTTCGCACAACTCAATTGCCCTTGTGATATTTCCGTTGGAAACACGCGATATATCGGCAGCTTTGTCGGTAGCGATGCTAAACCGTTGGACAAGGTATTTTTCTATATCACTGTTGCTGAAGGATGGTATCTTTACAAGCTGGCATCTCGAAAGTATAGTAGGGATAACCTTATCGACCTCTTCTGAAACAAGCAGAAAGAGAGTTTTCTCCGGTGGTTCCTCAATCATTTTAAGAAGCTTATTGGCTGAAGCCTGATGCATTTTTTCGGGCAGCCATATAATCATTATTTTAAAATCCGATTCGAATGTTTTAAGGCTCAGCTTCTTTATTATTTCTGAAGCTTCGGAAGCAAATATCATCCCCTGGGCATTACCAACCTCTATTGAATCGAGCCAGTTGTTAATAGTAAAATAGGGAGACTTCTTTACGAAGTCTCTCCATTCCTCAATATAATTGTCACTTACCGGATCTGTGTCTTTCTTTCCTTTTATAACAGGAAATACAAAATGCAGATCGGGATGGATCATTTTTTCATATTTGACGCACGACTTGCAAGTGCCGCATGAGTCATGTTCCGTCCGGTTCTCACAACTGATAAGCTTGGCATAGGCCAGAGCCAGAGCCATACTGCCACATCCTTCGGGACCGGTAAACAACTGGGCATGGCTTACTCTCTCTTCCTTAACGGACCTGAGTAACTTACCAATAATCTCTTTCTGACCCGGTATCTGCGAGAAATTCATCTTCCAATTATTGCAAGTGCTGCATCATAGTCAGGTTCTTCAACTATCTCAGGAACAAGCTGTGTATAAATCACGATTCCTTTTTCATCAACGGCGACAATACTGCGTGCATAGAGTCCGGCAAGTGGTCCGTCAATAATGTCGATGCCATATGATTTTCCAAAAGCTGTATCGCGAAACCCCGAAAGAGTAACAACATTTGTAATCCCTTCTGTAGTGCAAAAACGTCTGTGAGCAAAAGGAAGGTCCCTGGATATAGCCAGAACCACCGTATTTGTCTTTCCTGCTGCAAGTTGATTGAATTTGCGGACAGAGGTAGCACATACTGATGTGTCAAGGCTCGGGAATATGTTCAGAATTAGTTTTTTCCCCTTAAGCTCTGATAGAGACAGGGTTCCAAGATCAGACTTAACAAGTTTGAAATCAGGGGCTTTGCTTCCTTTCAACGGAAGGTGACCCGATGTATTTATAGGATTTCCTTTTAGTGTAATTTTTGCCATAACTTTTTTTCCAAAATTAATCAATCTTTTTCATTTCTGTTAATTCATCGAAGGGCAACACAGATTCACACGTTTTTGTTTAAGATCTTCAATAAAATATTTCTAAAAAAAGATTAGGTTTGTAGAAGAAATATTATTCATTAAATAAAAATATCTGATCTATGAAAATGATTCAGGACTTTAATTTCAAGGGAAAGAAAGTAATAGTCAGGGTCGATTTCAATGTACCCCTCGACAAAAAAACTTTTACAGTAACAGACGATACCCGTATAAGGGGGGCATTACTGACAATTAACAAGATTATTAACGATGGCGGTTGCCTGATACTTATGTCTCACCTCGGAAGACCAGAGGGCCGGATGGAAAAATATTCGCTTAAGCCTGTTCTTCCCGTACTGGAAAAACTTCTTGGTAAAAAAGTGCTTTTTGCAGACGATTGTCTTGGGGAATCTGCCGTTAAAATGTCTGCAGCACTGAAGACTGGCGAAATTTTACTTCTCGAGAATGTCCGTTTTTATCCTGAAGAGGAGGGGAAACCCATTCTGCCTGAGACAGCAACAGATGAGGAGAAGAAAGCTGCAAAAGCTGAGATGAAGATCAAACAGAAAGAGATGGCGAAAAAACTGTCAGGGTATGCTGAAATATATGTCAATGATGCATTCGGTACTGCCCACCGTGCTCATGCTACTACTGCTGTGATGGCTGATTATTTCCCTAAAGACAAGATGATGTTCGGGTATCTGATTAACAGTGAGCTTGCAGCAATGGATAAGGTGTTAAATAATTCACAGCATCCGTTTACCGCCATTATGGGTGGAGCAAAAGTATCTGATAAGATTATGCTGATTGAAAACCTGCTGAACAGGGTTGATAATCTGATTATAGGAGGCGGGATGACCTATACCTTTATTAAAGCTATGGGCGGGAAAATCGGCAAGTCGCTTTGTGAAGAGGATAAACTTGATCTTGCTCTGAAACTTATTGAAAAGGCTAAAGAAAAGAAAGTTAATCTATATCTTCCCGTTGACAGCCTCAATGCCGATAAGTTCGACAATGACGCCAATACATCTGTTACCGCTGTTGATGCAGTAGAGGATGGTTGGCTGGGCCTGGATATAGCAGAAAAATCCATAAAGCTATTTTCGTCGGTTATTGAGAACTCCAAAACTATTCTGTGGAACGGACCGATGGGTGTATTTGAGATGGAGAAATTCTCAAAGGGTACAACTGCCGTAGCTAAAGCAATAGCTGCCGCTACATCTAAAGGAGCCTATAGCCTTATCGGCGGCGGTGACTCAGTTGCTGCAATCAACAAAAACGGATTAGCTGATAAGGTTAGCTATGTTTCGACCGGCGGCGGTGCAATGCTCGAATATATGGAAGGCAAGAAGCTTCCCGGGATTACTGCGATTCGCGGAGAATAATAAAGAAGGCATTAAAGGCTTTAGATGCTATATGGGCTGTGCTTAAGTGCAGCCTTTTTTGTGTTATCTTTGTACTAATAATGAAAAGGTCATTTTTTATACTATTGATAATCCTGACAATTCTTTCCGGTTGCCGGAAAGATGATACACCACGAACTTCCGGAACGGAAACAATTGATAACACTCTGTACGGGACAGGTCCATATTATGCAAATGGTTTTTCATTTTCTAAGGCAAAGAAGGTTTCCACTCTTGATAATATGGATTATGACATTACAATAAATGTCAATATTGACAATCCGGTCAGCAGGTTGATCCTGCAGGCAAATAATTTAGAAAACTCTTTCTACAAGATTGGAGATTACCCTGCCGCTGCATCTGCTGTTTCAGCATTTAATAACCTGAAAACGGTGGGAGCTTATCAATGGGAAGGTATGGCCGACCCGATAAATGCTAACCAGGTATGGGTTTACAGGACAGGCAGTGAACAATATGCAAAAATCAGGATTGTCAGCACCAAAAATGAGATAAGAAATAATCTCCCCTACGGAGAATGTACCTTCGAGTGGTTCTATCAGCCTGATGGGTCATTAACTTTCCCGGGCAAATGAGAACAGATTTGCGGGATAGGATTTTTAATATTAAGGATCAGACAGACTTTCTGAAAATTGCCCTGGAAGTGTTTAATTATCAGTACGATAAAAATGCTGTATATCAGGATTTTATAACCAGTCTCGGGAAGAATCATGATGCAATTAAAACTCCTGACGATATCCCATTCCTTCCGGTAGAATTTTACAGAAATCATAAAATTGTTACCGGCGACCTGCCCGTTGAAATGATATTTGAAAGTAGCAGGACTACCGGAGTTGCTCCGGGGAAGCATTTCGTTAATGATTTAAGCTTGTATGAAGAGAGTTTTTTAAAGACTTTCAGCCTTTTTTACGGAGACCCCGGCGAATATTTAATTGCCGCTTTGCTTCCTTCATATACTGATAGAGAAGGTTCTTCACTTGTTTACATGGCTGATAAACTTATTGAAAGAAGCCTGCATCCACTCAGCGGATTTTACAAAGGCAATATTGAAGATCTGTTAAAAGCGATAAGGAAAGCAAATACCGGTGACCAGAAAATTTTGTTGCTTGGAGTCAGCTTTGCCCTTCTTGATCTTGCTGAAAAACAGTCTCCTGATCTTTCGGGAGTTATTGTGATGGAGACCGGAGGAATGAAGGGAAGGAGAAAAGAATTGACACGGTCGGAACTTCATACTATTCTGAAAGAGAAATTCAATGTGACTTCAATACATTCAGAGTATGGGATGACTGAACTGATGAGTCAGGCATATTCGAAAGGAGACGGGATATTTTATTGTCCGCCATGGATGAAAGTGGTGATCAGGGATCCCCAGGATCCTCTGACTCTTTATACTGAAACAGGCAGAACAGGGGGGATTAACATTATTGATCTGGCAAATATCAACTCATGCTCATTTATTGCTACCGGAGATCTCGGAAGGCTTCACAAGGATGGTGGATTTGAGGTGCTTGGGAGGTTCGACTCCAGCGACATAAGAGGTTGCAATCTTTTAGCAGAATAGGTTTATAAACCCAGTTTGGTTTTAATAGCCGGAGGGACAGCATTTTTATTGACCATTATAAATAAGGTTTTGGCGCGAACATAACTTTCCGACATATTCAGATATCCTCCGAAAGTATTCCTGCTTGTTCCCCAGGAGTTTTTGGTAATATAATATTTTGCCCCGTTCTGGTCTTTTACTATTCCCGTAAGATGCATCAGATGGTCATCGGTAGTTGTAAAGTTCTCGTACCCTGCCTGACGCATTTCCTGGGTTACATTTGCTTCAGGGAAAGTGGCAATACCCTTTGAATGTGAAAATTCTCTCTCGCTTACATCTCCGTCCCAGTTAACAGTATAACCATTATTTAATGAGTAGTCAGTTATCTCTATCAGTTCATCAAGAGGAACATTATAGAACCGTTCCATCGACCAGTTATCGGGGACTTCCAATAATCCCTGAGAATAAAACGGGATGTGTGTGAACGAAGTAATTTCAATATAATCAGCAGGATTGATCCCAAGGCTTTCAGCAAATGACTTTGGAGTGTATTTAACCCCTTTGTAAGTGAATTCTTCAGGAATTTTCCCCAGATATGTATCGAGAATGGCATCAACTATCTGGTGATACTGATCGCTCTCTTTTTTCCTCTGAACAGGGACTGCTGCGACAGCGTTGATGAAGTTTTGAAGTTCTCCATGGTTATGAGTTGGTGATCCGTAATTAAGTCCGTTGTAAACCTCATCGGGGACTATACCTGATTCGGTGAACACTCTCATCCAGTCGTGCGACAGGCTGCCTTCACCCAGGTTCCCCTTACCCTGTCTCAGATAATTATCCTTTAACTTATCGATATAGTTTTTTCTGACAATGAACATTTCTGAAAGATCATATTCTCCTTTGCCCATCCGAAGCAGTTCAGACTCAATGAAAGAAGTTGTTGCAAAGCACCAGCAGGTTCCTGTACCAGCCTGAATTTTTACAGATGTGGCTTTTAACTCCACCACCGGCGTAAACCTGAAACCTTCCTCAGTTTTCTGAGGAGGTGGCGGGGGTACTTTTTTCTTTTGAGCGTATGATGGCGCAATAATAATTGAAAGAATAACTGCCAGCAGGATACGGGTTTTCATAATATGAGAAATAAAATTTTTATATAGCATATGCCTCTTTATATTGATTCTGGTTTATAATTGTTTTTGAATTAAGAACAATAGAACAAACGAATGAAGAACTAAGGATTTAATAATAATATTTTCAAAAGGATAAAGCTCAGAAACATTTAATGTTTAATTCAAATTTCTTACTTCGTTTGTTCAAATGTTCGTTTGTTCATATAATTTCTTTAAAACCAGGGATTTATTTTTTTCCGGCAACCATCTCATACGAATGATCGATCCATGATAAAATCTCTTTATCGGGGACAGATCCATCGAGTAAAACAGTGTTCCAGTGTTTCTTATTCACTTTTTTTTGAAATGCAATATTCTCTTAATGTTTCAATATTCATATTAATTCATTATCGCAGAGTGGGGTAAAAGGCATTTTCAATATGATCGATCTGGAATGTCTCTCCTGTTTTTATAATGGTTATAACATCAAACCGGCCCTCCTTATTTATATTGAATTTTTGCAGGTAGCCATCGGCAGCATAAATTATAGATCTTTGCTTTTCAGTGGTTACAGCGGTTACCGGATGCATCTGATAATCATCAGCCCGGGTTTTTACTTCCACGAAAATGATCAAATCTGTATTCTCAGCGATGATATCAATTTCATGTTTCCCCCATTTCCAGTTTCGGAAAAGTATCTTAAATCCGGCTTTTTTCAGATGGTCGGCTGCCAGATCTTCTCCTTTTTGGCCCAGATTATGTGATTCAGCCATAATACATTGATTTCGGATTGCGGATTTTAGATTTCGGATTTGGATTATTTTGTTTTACATACATAAATCCGATATCGCCAATCCGAGATCCGCAATTTCTTTAAATTTCGATCAGTTTATTTCTGATTGCAAAAAGTATAAG
>JBAWXY010000061.1:0-13672 GCA_037143835.1 Bacteroidota bacterium | reverse complement strand
CGAAATATTGCCAGTCTGCTTCTTCAGAACAGTCTTACTGACGATTCCACCATCAGAATATTCTATCGATTCGTTGAAACTGAACACATTTGACTTTTTAAATTCGTTTTCAGCCATGTAATATAATTGTTTATTAAATGATTCCTGTTTATCTTTTGTGTCTGCAAAATTACAACTTTAACAGCATATAATCCTGTTTCAAAAAAAAAGTCATAACTATCCGTGAACTTTCGGACAATTATGACTCAAAAAAGTAATCAGTTCTGAAAAGATCAGTCCTGAAAATTTCTTATAACTACTTCTTAGCCATTCCACTGCACATAGCAGGGTCGCATTTTTTCATTTCGCCATTAATTAAAATAATTTGATCTTAACAAAAATAATTAAAATAAAACACTCAGCTAAATTCAAGGTGTTAATATAAAGTTAAATTCTTACTTTTTTATGTTAGGCATCTCTAACCCATAACCTTTCTTTTTGTCCTCAGCTTTCAGAAGCAGGGCAAAAACCAGGGCAAGAATACCAAACCCTGTGAAGATAATCATAGGAATTGTATAGTTATAGTTTGAAACCTGGATTCCATCAACAAGATGTGTTCCGGTAATACAGTACTTGTTAAGTACCCAGCCAATAAGCAGAGGGACGCCACCTAAACCAATGTTCTGGACCCAGAAGATCATTGCATATGCCGTACCCAATTGCTTTTCAGGGATAATCTTTGGAACTGATGGCCACATTGCTGAAGGGACAAGAGAAAATCCAATACCCAGGATAATGATCAGAATTATTGCCACAGGAGTAAAATTCAGGAATGGTATTGAGAATAATGCATGGACAAAAATTAACAATATTGAACCAATAATCATTATTGTGGCTCCTTTACCTTTGCGATCGTACAGGTTACCGAAAAGTGGTGTAAGTAAGATTGTTCCAAAAGGCAGCAAACCAGGTATTATGCCTGCAAATTCCTGGTCAACATTAAATTTATTAACCATCAGGTCGGTTGCATATTTAAGGAAAGGGAAAACTGCAGAATAGAACAAAACACAGAGAATAGCAATATACCACCATCCTTTATTTTTAACAATAAACCATATATCTGACATTCTGAATGACTCTTCCTCTACACTATTTCCACTTCTCCCCGCTTCAAGAGCAACTGATTTATCAAGTTTCTTATCCATAAATGTATAGATGAAGAATGCTATCATTCCTATGCAGAGCATTATAAGGCACACAAGTATAGGTTTTGAAACACCATGAAGAGCAATTGCTAAAGGTACTGATGTTGAAAGAGCCAGAGCAGTGCCGATACGTGCGGTGGCCATTTCAAGCCCCATTGCAAGAGCAAGTTCTTTTCCCTTAAACCACTTAACTATTATCTTTGAAACAGTTATCCCGGCTACTTCAACACCCACACCAAAAGCAGCAAAGCCGAGAGCTGCCACAACAACCTGCGACTTCATTCCAAGAATCGTGTGGCCGTCGAGAACATGAGTGGAGATAGCCCAGTATTTGACAGATGTACCAACAACCATGATGATGGTCGCCATCTGACCAGTAAACCTGACACCCATTTTATCAAGTATAATTCCTCCGAAAATAAGCATTAGCAAAACCACGTTAAACCATCCGTAAGCACTTGTGAAAAAGCCATATTCAGCACTGTTCCATAATAATTCTTTTTCAAGCATTGGCTTAAGAGGTGCCATTATATCAGTAAGATAGTAACCGCACAACATCGTGAATGCAACCACTGCCAGTGCAGTCCAGCGTGCAACCTTGGAGTCGCGTAATGTATTTGTTATTGTTTCCATATAAAAATTAGATAATAATTATTGACCGGTAAATGTAGAAAATAAATTGAATGAAAATCTTTAATTGCATCAGTTATCCTGAACTAAACTCTGGCCCAATTGTTGATAATCATAAAAAGAGATGAATCTGCTTACAGGTTGTTAAAAGATTTTCTTTTATTTGCATAAAATTTCAATATTAAACTATCTGAAATTAAATGAAGAAGAATTTTATCCTTGCACTGTTGACAATGATAGTCATAACTGCCAATTCCCAGAGTACAACCACTTCCGATAAATCTGCTGTTAAATGGTTCACAATACAGGAGGCTGAAAAACTTAATAAACAAACTCCCCGTCCTATTTTTATTGACACATATACCGACTGGTGCGGATGGTGTAAAAAAATGGATAAGGAAACGTTCACAAATTCAGTGATATCTGACATCCTCAATAATAAATTTTATCCCGTAAAATTTGATGCTGAAGGAAAAGAAAGTGTCAATTTTTTAGGTCAGACCTTTATAAACGATGGTAAAGCAGGAAATGCACATCAGTTAGCAGTTGCCCTTCTGAAGGGGCAATTATCCTATCCGACAGTAGTTTTCCTTACACTGCAGAAAGATGGCAAATTAGCCGTTTCTCCAGTCCCTGGGTTCAGAGAACCTAAAGAGATGGAAGTCCTGCTCAGCTTTTTCGCTGACAAAGCTTACGAAACACAAAAGTGGGAGGATTTTCAGAAGAGCTTTAAGGGGAAAGTACAATGAAGCTCGTAGCTTATGGCTCATAGCTGGTAGCTCGTGGTTATTTGCTATTGGCTCTAAATGCCTGGTTTTTCTACGAGCTTTGAGCTATCAGCTACCAGCTTTAAAACTACTTCCCAATAATATAGTTCGCAGGAAGTTGAATTACTTCTCCGAACTGATAGATAAGTCTTCTGGAATGGAATAGTATTTCAGGCCCGAGACTGATTTTCATGTCCACTACATCAGGAACCCTGTAAAACAATTTATCAAACTTAGGAGCGTTCGGCTCTGCTTTCTGTTTATTAATGATTGTCAGGTCTTTAGTTTTTTGTTCAGAAATAAGTTCTATTGTTACAGGTGTTCCGCCTTTCATTGTACCGGCAACGGGTCCGGTAAGTTCAGAGAATTGAAACAATATCACTGGTTTCCCCACCATCTCTTTTCCCGGAATGATCTGATAAGAAAATATCCTGGTCTCCGTCAGGGTTTTACCGGTGAATAATTCCGTGTATTCCTTTTCAAGACGATTTATTTCATTTATTGCAGCCTCACTTTGCGGAAAGACATTAGCCTCCCCTGAAAGAATGAGATGCTTTCCTTCTCTCATTTCCATTAGTCTTCTGGCAGCTCTTTCAGCCAGCTGATCTATTGGAAGCTTTTTCTTCTTTTCTACAACATAAGGTATCCGTATGAATGTGGAATCAACACTTATCCGCTTATAAGCTGTGTCACGCTGCAGCTGGAAATATTCATCCGAACCCAGATCAAATGGATGAAACTGATTGATTGCATGTTCTTTGGGCCCGATCAGATTCTCAGTGGAATAAAATATTCCGGGATTCAGATCAAGAATAAGTCCTTCTTTCTTAAGTGCCAGAACATTTGTTTGAAAAAGAGTGTTACTCTGAATAACATAATACTCCGATGGATCCAACTCTTCATGAGTCTTAACTGTTATCCCCTCAATTGTCCATAATTCACTTTCACTCTGTATAACATCATTAAGTCCAAGCATATCTCCGGCAAACCGGGCATAGGGACCTGGCTTTTCAATTGTTCTTTCCATTTCTACAAAAACAGTAAACACTGTTCTTGGAAGGCCATATACGATACTTCCTTCTGTAAGAGTAGCTGCATCTGAAAGTGGCAGGATAATACTCTTTGTTTCAGCAAGTTTCTTGTTAGGAGAACATGAACTAACAAGAAATATGGTCATTAAGAATATGGATAGTCTGATCGTGGTTTTCATATAAATTGTTTTTGTTCAAGGTTTAAGATAAAAGACAAAAGTAAAAAGACAAAAGTTTAAGGTACATTAATTGAATCCCTTATTTTATTAAACGCTTTCCCTATGCAGTTAATTATATCTGATGCGATAATTGATTCATAACATGATTCTCCTGCAGCCACGTCACCCGCCATACCGTGGAGATATACTCCCAAAACAGCGGCATTTTCGGGTGCATAGCCTTGTGCAAGCAAAGATAATATTATTCCGGTAAGCACATCGCCACTGCCGCCAGTTGCCATACCCGGATTCCCGGTGCTATTGAACATTACTTTTCCTTCAGGGGTTGTAACAGAGGTATGAGCCCCTTTAAGAACAACTATGCATTTATTTTCCTCAGAGAATTCGATCTGCCTCTTCAGCCGGGCAAAACCATTGTTCGTTTTACCTGCAAGTCTCTCAAATTCTTTTGGATGGGGTGTGAGAATTGTTCCTGTGGGCAAAAGAGAAAACCATTTCTTATTTAAAGAGAGGATATTCAGTGCATCAGCATCAATTACCATCGGTTTCTTACATTCTGATAATAGGTTTTGAAGTGCTTTTTGAGATTCCGGTTCCGTTCCTAAGCCCGGGCCGATACCAACAGCATTGAAAGAATCAGTATTTCCAATATCTGAAATATATTTTTCAGATTTATCAACCGTTACCATTGCTTCGGGCAGAGCACTCTGTATGATTAAATTTCCGCATGAAGGTATATGACATGTTATCAGACCAATACCAGTTCTGAGAGCTGCCTCTGCTCCCAGAACTGCAGCACCCATTTTTCCTGAAGAGCCGGAAACCAGCAAGCCATGGCCAAAATTTCCCTTGTGATCAAATTGATTTCTTTTTTTGAGTAACGGTGCAACATCACTGTTTCCTGATAAAGCATAGGGTGATAATGTGTTTCTGATTGCATTGCTATTCAACCCGATTTGCAACACAAACCATTCTCCGACATAAGGAGCATTTTCGGCAAACATAAATGATAGTTTGGGAAAATGAAAACTAAGGGTGTAATCAGCTTTAACAACAGTGTCATAGGAATTTTTGCTATTATCCTCACCAAACAACCCTGAAGGAATATCAATTGATATTACTGTTGCATCAATACTGTTGATCTGTTTTATAACTTCTCCCGGTAAGCCTTCAACAGGCCGGGACAGTCCGGAACCAAAGATTGCATCGATTATAAGATCCCCCGATGAGATGACCGGAAACTGATCTGAACTGGTCAGATAATTCAGCGGGACGGTTGTTTCTGTTTCCAGACGCTGACGGTTTATCTCCCAATCGTTTGATGTCTTTTCTGTAAATTTAACATAATGAACTTCAGTATCATATCTGTTTGCAGCAAGCATACGAGCAAGAGCAAGACCGTCGCCTCCATTATTACCCGGACCGGTAAAAATGAAAATACGCCTGGATCTTTCAAACCTCGCAAGATACCATCTAAGTAATTGTCCTGCAGCCCTCTCCATAAGATCAA
Source organism: Bacteroidota bacterium (assembly GCA_037143835.1). Taxonomy (GTDB): domain Bacteria; phylum Bacteroidota; class Bacteroidia; order Bacteroidales; family VadinHA17; genus LD21. Next base: position 8,371 of record JBAWXY010000061.1, on the reverse strand, counting down.
CGGATGCAATAGGTTCATGCTGTACGGTATATTCATCAATCTCTTTTATCTGTTCGCAACTGAATATTTTCATTTTGGGATTACAAATGTTTTACAAATTTACACTCTTCATCCGTTAATAAAAAGGATGCAGGCAATTTTGAATGTAAAAGAGTTAGGAAAACAGGTTTTTTACTTTCAAAAAGATTAATATATTTGTTTGTGGTCAGAATCAATGTTAAATGACTCCTGATAATGTGTTGAAACAGGTTGATATAAGTTGAAATAGATTGAAATAATTGAACAAAAAGATAGTAATTTAAAAGTGAATTAATTTTATAAATAAATTCAATTATGCTAAAAAATCATCCCAAAGGACTACTTGTTGCCTTCTTCTCAAATATGGGTGAAAGGTTCGGATTTTATACAATGATGGCAATTCTTGTTTATTTTCTGCAAGCCAAATTTGGTCTTTCAGCTGAAAAAGCCGGTGGAATTTACAGTTGGTTTTACTTCAGCATTTATGCTTTGGCGCTGGTTGGAGGTATCCTTGCCGATTCTACAAAGAAATACAAACTTGTTATTCTTGCCGGGATCATAATAATGTTTGGTGGTTACATCATTATGGCTGTACCCGGCATGACACTGACGGTCACTATAATTGGTTTATTTACTATAGCGTTTGGAAACGGGCTTTTCAAAGGCAATCTTCAGGCTGTTGTTGGTCAGATGTATGATGATCCCAAGTATTCAAAACTTAGGGATTCAGCATTCATGATCTTTTACATGGGTATAAATGTCGGAGCTTTCTTTGCACCCCACGCTGCTAAAGGTATTCTTAACTGGTGGCTGAAGATAAATGGATTTGTACAGGATGCAAGTCTACCTTCTCTATGTCATCAATATATTAATGGTACCCTGATCAATACTTCTACTTTCCAGCAACTGGCTAACGATGTGAATATTGGCGGTCCCGTAACGGATCTCGGTACATTTGCAACCAATTACCTTGAGGCTTTTTCAAAAGGTTATAACTATGCGTTCGGCATTGCAGCCATTGCAATGGTTATTTCACTGCTGGTATATATCTTCTTTAATAGGCTGTTGCCGAATAAAGAAAAGAAAGTTACAGCAGTTGCTGAAAAAGTCAATTTTAAACCTTCAGTCCTTTTTGCAGCTATCGTTGCTATGGGAACAACTGCGTTCATATTACAATTTATTACGGTATTAGGAGATACTCCCGCACAGCGCTGGGCTACAGGGTTAGCCTTTGGTTTGTTTACAGGATTTGTAACCTGGATAATTCTCAGCTCGCGTAAAGAAGAGAGGGCAAGGATCATATCCCTGGTGCTGGTTTTTGTTGTAGTGATTTTCTTCTGGATGTCATTTCACCAGAATGGACTTACACAATCTCTATTTGCCAGGGACTACACTGTAAAACAGGTTGGGCCGTTTACTAACCTTTTCTTCACCTTACCCTCAATGCTTGCTATTATTGGTGCAGTTGCAGGTCTGGTTTTGTTGGTATACAGGAATATTAAAACCAAGATTAAAATAACAGGAGGAATACTTTTTGTGGTTGCACTTCTATTTGCTTTGTTTTTTACAAATGGTTTTGATCCAACAGGTTTGTTGGGCAAATTGTTCACTCCGTTTGGATTACAAAATTCAATTTCACCGGAAATATTTCAGTCGTTCAATCCTCTGTTTATCGTAGCTCTTACCTTCCCGGTTATGGCAGCCTTTGCCTGGATGAACAAGAAAGGGATTGAACCTTCCACACCCAAGAAGATTGGAATTGGAATGATTATAGCAGCACTTGGGTTTATTGTAGTCCTGATATCTTCAATCGGTGTGCCTTCACCTGCATCACTGGCCGGAGCCCCTGTAGCTGAGATAGACAGAGTATCGCCATACTGGCTTATGAGCAGTTACCTTACTCTGACAATTGCAGAGTTGTTCCTCAGTCCTATGGGACTTTCATTTGTTTCCAAGGTTGCTCCTTCACGGTTCCAGGGCCTTATGCAGGGTGGATGGCTGCTTGCAACAGCTGTAGGGAATAAGCTTCTTTTTGTTGGAACCCTTCTCTGGGATAAAGTTGAACTATGGCAGCTTTGGCTGGTATTTATTATATGTTGTCTTACATCCGCTGCCTTCATCTTCTCGATTCTTAAAAGGCTTGAGAAAGTAGGACAAAGTTAAACCATGAAAGTACTTAAATTCGGCGGCACATCCATTGGAACACCTGAACGGATAAGGGGAGTAAAAAAGATAATAGAATCCCAAAGCTCTTCTTGTGTGATAGTTGTATCGGCTTTTCAGGGGATAACAGATGAACTAAAGCATATCAGTGAACTTGCCTCCACCACGAATGATGAATACAAAGTACTTCTTGAGAAGATAATTCTAAAGCATATAGAATATGTAAAACAACTTATAATCAAAGATAAGCAGGATGTTATTCTTGAAGACATTAAATATATCTTCAATGACGTCCGGAAAACTCTCAACGGAATTTATTTGCTTCGTGAATTAAGTAAACATTCACTTGATCAAGTACTTGGCATTGGAGAAATGCTATCATCCCTGATAATAAGCAACCTGATTGATAATAGTATTCTTGTTGACTCCAGGAATTTTATCAAAACAGACAGCAATTTCGGATTTGCAAACGTTGATTTCGCCCTGTCAGATAGTCTTATCAGAAAGAATATTACTGAAACCGGTAAACATATTATTGTTCCGGGCTTCATTGCCAGCAATCATAGTAACGAGACAACCACTTTGGGCAGAGGGGGTTCGGATTATACTGCTGCAATAATAGCAGCAGCGCTCAATGCAGAAGTTCTCGAAATATGGACTGATGTAGATGGTTTCATGACTGCCGATCCTAAGAAAGTTGAAAAGGCATATGCAATTGAAAGCCTGACATATTCAGAAGCTATTGAATTATCGCATTTTGGTGCAAAAGTAATCTATACACCTACCCTCCGACCGGTTTATAAAAAGAACATCCCGATACTGGTTCTTAACACATTCAACCCGGAGTCAAAAGGAACTGTTATCAGCCATAAATCATCTGATGATAACAGAAGCCCCATCAAAGGAATTTCATCGATAGATCATATAGATCTGATCACATTGCAGGGTACCGGCATGGTTGGAGTAACAGGAACATCAATGCGGTTGTTTGGAGCATTGGCCAGGCGGAACATCAACATAATTCTGATAACACAGGCCTCCTCAGAGTATTCAATAACCTTTGCTGTAAGCCCTTCTGATTCAGTACCGGCATCGGAAGCAATACATGAGGAATTCAATAGAGAGATTAATCTGAATAATGAATTAAAAATTCTTCTTGAAAAGAATTTATCGATTATTGCAATTGTGGGAGAAAGAATGAAAAACACCCCCGGAATATCAGCAACCCTTTTCAAGTCGCTTGGCAGGAATGGAATAAATGTGATCGCCACTGCACAGGGCTCATCTGAATTAAATATTTCGGTAGTTATAAAGAATGAGAGTCTGAAAAAAGCGCTTAATGTTATTCATGATGGCTTTTTCCTTTCCCGTTACAAGGAAATGTATCTTTTTGTGGCAGGAACCGGGTTGGTGGGAACAAGCCTGTTGAAACAGATTCAAAACCAATCTTCCACACTACTCAGTGAGCATAACCTTAAAGTAAATCTGATGGGTGTGACTAATTCAAGGAAAATGCTCATCGATAAGAAAGGTATTTCATTGGAGAATTACAGGGATACTCTTAAAATATCCGGTGAAAAAGGAGATATAACCGATTTCATTCAACAGATGACAAGGCTTAATCTCAGGAATGCAGTATTCATCGATTGCACAGCCAATGAAAATATTGCATCCCGTTATGGTGATATTCTTTCAAGATATGTTTCAATAGTAACTGCAAATAAAATCGCCTGCTCCTCAGAATATAATTATTATCAAAAACTGAAGACCATAGCAAATGAAAAGGGAGTAAGATTCATTTATGAGACTACAGTAGGAGCCGGATTACCAATTATCAAAACAATAAATGACCTTGTGGTAAGTGGCGACAAGATCCTTAAAATTGAGGCTGTACTCTCCGGAACCATGAATTTCATATTTAATGAGATCGGCCCTGAAATGCCTTTAAGCAGTGCTATCAGGAAGGCAAGGGAAAAAGGCTATTCAGAGCCGGATCCTCGAGTGGATCTCAGCGGAACAGATGTGGTCAGAAAAATTCTGATACTGGCTCGGGAAGCCGGTTATCCTATTGAAAAAGATGATGTTATTGTTAATAAATTCCTTCCTGATAATTGCTTTGAAGGCGATATGAATGATTTTTTTGAAAAAGTTAAAGAGTATGATGCTGAATTCGAACAAAAAAGGAAAGAACTTGTAAGACAGAACAAAAAGTGGAGATTTTTTGCCACTCTCGATCATGGTAAGGCAAAAGTTGAACTTCTGACTATTGGTTCGGATCATCCTTCTTTTAACCTTGAAGGAAGCAATAATATTATTCTGCTCACAACCAACAGATACCACGAACTGCCAATGGTGATCAAAGGATACGGTGCCGGAGCGGAAGTCACAGCTGCAGGAGTGTTTGCTGATTTAATGAGAGTAGTAAATGTGTGAATAAACGAACAGGCCAACAAACGAACAAACGAACAGACGAACTAAAAAACAAACGAACAATTGAACAATTGAACAATAGAACAATAGAACAATTGAACAAACGAACTAAGAATTGAAAAGTAAACCTTTAAAATATTATTCAACAAACCGAAAGTCAACTGAACTCACTTTCAGCCAGGCTCTTCTGAAAGGCTTTGCCCCTGACGGAGGATTATATATGCCTTTATCCATTCCAAAAATAACCAGGGAGGAGCTTGAGAGTTTTAATGCAAAAGAATATCATGAAATTGCTTTTAGTGTTCTAAATAAATTTTTAAGCAATGAAACAGATGACCACGAACTGATGTCTCTTTGCCGTGATGCATATAATTTTGAGGTTCCTCTTGAAAAAGTATGCGACCGTAAATATATTATGCGACTTGATCAGGGTCCAACAGCTTCATTCAAAGATTTTGCTGCACGGATGATGAGCAGGCTTATGCAATATTATCTATCAATTAACAATCAATACCTTACAATACTAACGGCCACATCAGGCGATACAGGAAGCGCAGTTGCAAGTGCATTTTACGGTCTCAAAAACATCAATGTAATCATCTTATTCCCTGATGATGAAGTGAGTTTGATGCAAAGAAAACAGATGACAACGCTTCAAGATAATATTAAGGTTATTGCAATAAACGGGAAGTTCGACGATTGCCAGAGGCTGGTCAAAAAGGCCTTTTTAGATCCATCACTTTCACAAATCTCTCTGTCATCTGCAAATTCAATCAATATCGGAAGATTACTCCCCCAATCGGTGTACTATTTTTATGCATGGTCGAGACTCTCGGGAAGAGTCGATGACAAAGCGGTTTTTAGTGTGCCTTCAGGCAATTTTGGGAACCTGATGGGTGGACTCATTGCCAGTAAGATGGGGCTTCCGGTAAAGCAATTTATTATTTCAACAAATGAAAATAACGAGGTTCCTGAATTTTTACGAACCGGGAACTACAAATCAATCATTCCGTCAAAGAATTGTGTCTCCAGTGCAATGAATGTCGGTCACCCCAGCAACCTTGCAAGAATTGTGGCACTTTACAGGGGAATTATGGATGAAACCGGAAACATTATCAAAGTACCTGACCTTAAAAAGATGCGTGAAGATCTCTTCGCAGTAAGTGTAACCGATGAAGAGACAAGAGCGACAATTGCAGACATTTACAAACAATATAACATCCTGCTCGAACCACATGGAGCCATTGCATGGCATGGAATAAATGAATATTTCAGGTTTAACAAGAACATCAATTCTGAAAAGCAACTTTGCATATCTCTTGAAACGGCTCATCCTGCAAAATTCCCTGAGGAGATACGGCAAATTATTAATGTAGATCCTCCCCTTCCGGCATCTCTTATTGGCATAGCGGAAAAAACTGAAAAATATTTTTCGTTAGAAAATAATTATGAAATGTTGAAGGACTTTATTTTAAAGCATTATTGAAAAGAATAATTATCAAAGTATGTATATAGTATGTTCTGATCTTGAAGGGGTATTTGTACCGGAAATATGGATAAATGTTTCAAAGCAGACAGGAATTGATGAGCTAAAGCTTACCACGCGTGATATTAGTGACTACAATGTCCTCATGAAACGGAGATTAGAATTATTGCGACAACACGGCCTCACGTTGCATGATATTCAGAAAGTTATCTCACTACTTAAACCACTGCCCGGAGCATTAGAATTTGTTGACTGGCTTCGAACAAGATTACAGCTTATAGTTGTTTCCGACACATTTATTGAATTTGCTGATCCGCTGCTGAAACAATTGCGAAGACCGACTCTGTTATGCCATCATCTTACCACCGATAATGCAGGAAACATAATTAATTATAACCTCAGGCAGAAAGATGCAAAAAAGATGGTGGTTGAAGCACTTCAAAGCCTTAATTACAAGGTAATTGCCATTGGCGATTCCTACAACGACATTTCGATGCTCCGGAAGGCAGAGCTTGGAATACTTTATAACCCACCGCAGAATGTGATTGACGAAAACAGAGATCTGATGGTTGTTAAATCCTACAATGATCTGAAGGAGATCATTTCGCAGCTTATTGACAAGGAAAAGTAACCAGACCTAGTCTTTTCGAATTGTGCTGTTAATTAATTAACACAGAGTTTGTTTTATTAATTATTTTCAAAAGGGCTGACGATTAATCCAATATTTTTCTACTTTTACTTCTACTCTTACTTTTTAACCTGACCCGGCGACAATGAAACTACCACCCTCCTCCAAAAACTGGTTGACAATTATCGGTTCTATTATTACCGGCATTAATCTGGCATTAATAATCCTGCTATTTATAATCTCAACAATATTCAATAAAGGGAACACTAACCTGGGGTTGTTTATTTACATTATACTACCAGGCTTTATGATTTTTGGACTATTGATGATTCCGATAGGCATGTTCCTTGAGAGAAGAAGGATATTCAAGAGTCTGGTTCATGAAGTTGCCCGGCTTCCACGTATTGATCTTAATGATCCAAGGCACAGAAATGCTTTTATTATCTTCACTATTGCTACAATTATTATTCTTTTCCTTTCGACTCTTGGAAGTTTTAAGGCCTATCATATAACAGAGTCTGTTGAGTTTTGCGGCACTTTATGTCATCAAGTCATGGAGCCCGAACATATTGCTTACCTGAACTCCCCTCATGCAAATGTTTCCTGTGTGGAATGTCATGTAGGATCAGGAGCATCATGGTATGTAAAATCCAAGTTATCAGGGTTGCATCAGGTATATGCAGTACTCACAAAAACCTATCCTACGCCAATTGAAACACCTCTTCATGACCTGCGTCCGGCAAGAGAAACCTGTGAAAAATGTCACTGGCCGCAAAAATTTTATGCACGTACTCTATGGACAAACAAATATTTTATTGCCGATTCACTGAATACTGAGTGGGATATAATGCTTCAGATGAAAACCGGTCCGGAATATAGCGGATTAGGTCTCAGAGAGGGTATTCACTGGCACATCAATCCGGCAATTAACATTGAATACATTTCAGAAAATGATAAGCGTGAAAATATAACATATATAAAGTATACCAATAAATCTACCGGTGAGGTGACTGTTTACAGAAATGACAATAATCCTGTCTCGGACAGTCTTGTTTCCGCAGCAACAACAAGGACTATGGATTGCATCGATTGTCACAACCGGCCTTCCCATAACTATAATTCACCAACTGTCTATTTCGATAAAGCGATGCTGACCGGAGAAGTTTCAAAAAAAATCCCCTTCTTTAAAAAGGTTGCCATGGGGATATTAAGAGAAACTTTCAGTGACAAGGACACAGCTCTTTTAAAAATAGAGAACAGTATCAAAAGTTATTACAAATCAGATTATAATGATTTTTATACAAATAATATTGATTTGATAAATAACTCTGTTGTTTCAGTTCAGAAAGCGTTTAGCCAGAACACCTTCCCAAAAATGAAGGTAGCTTATGATTTCTATCCGGAACATATCGGGCACCTCGAATCTGATGGCTGTTTCAGGTGTCACAATGATGCTTTTAAAGCAGATAACGGACGTACAATATCACGGGATTGCAACCTCTGCCACACGATTATAGGCCAGGGGAAACAAGGAATGATGGAGTATACCAACATAAGAGAAACTCTTGAATTCCAGCATCCGGTAGATATCGGTACAGCATGGAAAGAAGCCAATTGTGCTGAATGCCACAAATATCTGTATTAAT
>JBAWXY010000060.1:0-13798 GCA_037143835.1 Bacteroidota bacterium | reverse complement strand
ATAATTTCCAGACCCGTAAGTACCATAGCATAGATTTTATAAGCAAATATATAATTATCAGTCTGAAATGATCTATAACATATATTTTATTAATTAAAAATGATTATTCTTTCATAAGTTTGAGCATTAAAAATTATTTATTGATATGCATATAAGATCACTTAGTCTGCTGACTTCAAAATTAATATTGATAATGCTCCTGGTTTCCTGTTCGGGAACCGGTAAAAAGAGTATCAGTATTCTCGAAACAACAGATGTTCATGGTGTTATCCTTCCCTATGATTACATCGAAAAAGAAAAATTAAATGCTTCTCTTGCATCTTCTTTCACTTATATCAGACAGATAAGAGAGGAAAAGGATGTAACCATACTTCTTGATAATGGTGATAACCTCCAGGGTCAGCCGGAAGTTTATTATTACAATTTCATCGATACAGTTTCACCACATTTTTTAGCTGAAGTCATGAATTACATGAGTTATGATGCCGGTACTGTGGGAAACCATGATGTTGAGGCAGGACATGCAGTTTACGACAGGTTAGTTAAAAAGTATAACTTTCCTTTACTTGCTGCAAATGCAATCGATATCAAAACAGGAAAACCATATTTTAAACCTTACTATATTATTGTAAAAGAGGGAATTAAAATTGCTGTATTTGGCCTTGTTACTCCGGCTATCCCAAATTGGCTGCCTCAGGAACTATATGCAGGCATTGAATTCAGGGATATGGTTGGAACGGCTAAGCTTTGGATGCCGGTTATCTTAAATGAAAAGCCCGACCTGGTTGTGGGACTCTTTCATTCCGGTTGGGACAGGTCGAGGGAAGGGTCTCGGAAGAGTGATCCTTTAAACGAGAATGGTTCTGCAGCAGTTGCTTACAATGTTCCCGGCTTCGACATAATTTTTAATGGTCATGATCATAGACTGGCTAATGAAAAATTTGTAAATACAGCTGGAGATACCATACTGATACTAGACGGTGGAAGCAAGTCGGAAAAGATAGCCCAGGCTGATATAACCTTCAGTTCCAGGAAGATTAAAGGAAAAAGACAGAGGAAAATAACCGGTCAGATAATTAATGTTACTAATTTCAAGCCCGACCCTGAATTCATTTCCAGATTCACTCCGCAACATAAAATAATTGATGGATACGTGAACCGGGTAATTGGTAATTCATCTGCAACCATCTCATCGCGCGATGCATATTTCGGACCATCTGCTTTTATCGACATGATTCATTCAATACAACTTGAAATAACAGGAGCCGACATTTCATTTGCTGCGCCATTGTCCTTTGATGTTCAGATTTCTGAAGGTCCGATAACTGTGGGAGATATGTTCAAATTATACAGGTTTGAAAATATGCTTTATACTATGACTATGTCAGGAGAAGAGATTCAGAAGTATCTTGAATATTCATATTCTGAATGGTTTAATACGATGAATGGCCCGGGTTATGCACTGCTTAAATTACGTGCCGGAAAAGATGGGAAACCTCTTATTACAGATGGAAAAGCATGGCTGAAAAACCAGCCCTACAATTTTGATTCAGCTGCCGGAATTGACTATACGGTAGACGTTAGCAAACCTGAGGGAGCAAGAATTATTATTAGTGGTTTTACTGATGGCAGGCCTTTTAAAAGAAATAAAATGTATAAAGTGGCCGTTAACTCATACCGTGGAAACGGCGGCGGCGGACATTTTACAGAAGGCGCAGGAATTAAAAAGGAGGAACTAAGATCGAGACTTGTATCTTCAACCGACAGGGATCTGAGATATTATATTTTAAAATCAATTGAAGCAAAAAAAACGGTCAACCCGGAACCATTAAACAACTGGAAAATCATTCCGGAAAAGTGGGTAAAGACATCTGTACCCCGTGAATATGCACTGCTGTTTGGAACTGGAAAATAGATTTTGTAATTTCAGTGTAATGAAAAAAGATTCAAATTTAATACCAGATGGAGGCAAGCTCCCGTTAGTGGAGGAATTTTTTTCATTACAGGGCGAAGGTTATCATACCGGGAAAGCAGCATATTTTATAAGGTTAGGGGGATGCGATGTCGGTTGCAGCTGGTGTGATTCACGTTTTTCATGGAACCCGGACCTCCACCCAATGGTAGAAACTGAATCAATTATCGATCGCATAACAAAATCCGGCACAGATTCTGTAGTTGTTACTGGTGGTGAACCGCTTATGTGGAACCTCGATTATTTATGCTCAGGTTTGAAGGAAAAGAATATTAGCACTTATATTGAAACATCTGGAGCATATCCTCTAAGCGGAGAGTGGGACTGGATTTGCCTGTCACCGAAAAAAAATATGCCACCGGTTAATGAAATTTGTATAGTTGCAGACGAGCTGAAAGTAATAATTCTGGATAAAACAGATTTTGAGTGGGCAGAAAAATATCGTGGGATGGTCAACAGTAAATGCAGATTGTTCCTCCAACCTGAATGGAGCCGATCCGAAACAATTATTCCTGAAATTGTTGAATACGTCAAGAGAAACTCCATCTGGAGAATCTCCCTTCAGGTGCATAAATATATGCACATACCATAGAGCTGGCATGAAGCATCTTTATATCATATTTCTCATCATAATTTCCTGTACGGTAACACACATCAGCTATTCTCAGGGTTTTCATACATCTTCCGGCAAAGCCTTTAAGGCATATAATGAGGGAGTTACTGCATTTGATTATCTCGATTATATTAAAGCTGAAATTTACTTCAGGGAAGCCGTCTCAATCGATAAGAGATTCTATGAAGCATATATGATGCTTGGAGAACTGATGGCAAAACGGAGGAGATATACCGAGGCTTCATTAAATTATAAGGTTGCAGTAAAGATCGATTCGCTGTTTTTTAAACCTGTCTTTTTCAACCTGGCCAATGCCGAAATGATGTCAGGGGAATATTATAATGCACTTATTCATTTCAATGTTTATCTCGCTCAGACAGGAATGTCGGAAAAGAATAAAATCGTTGCAGCTAAAAGTGTAAAAAACTGTGAATTTGCTTTAAAAGCAATGAAAAACCCGGTGCCGTTTAATCCTGTCAGCATAGGCAGTTCAATCAATACCGGTGATGATGAATACTGGCCTTCAATAACTGCTGATGGTCAGACACTGATGTTTACAAGACAACAAGCTATAACTGATAACCCGGCACCTTCCGGACAAGTCCTGGAGGATTTTTATTTAAGCTATTTTTCAGACAATTCCTGGCAAAAAGCATTTAATGCAGGCGCTCCGCTTAATACCAGACAAAATGAAGGGGCTCAGACTCTGTCATCAAACGGCAATTATATGTATTTTACTGCTTGCGACCGGCCAGGTGGTCTGGGAAGTTGCGATCTCTATTTTTCAGCTATTAATGAAGGAAGATGGTCAGAACCCTCCAACCTGAGAAGTCCCGTGAATACATCTTACTGGGAATCACAACCATCGATAAGTGCTGATGGCAAAACGCTGTTCTTTTCAAGTAATCGCCCTGGTGGGTTAGGGGGAAAAGACCTTTGGTTTTCAATAATGAATGACAAAAATTTATGGACGGATCCGGTTAACCCTGGGAACACCATTAATACAGATGGAGATGAAATGTCCCCATTTATTCATTTCGACGGGAGAACTCTGTATTTCGCTTCTGATGGAAGAACCGGTATGGGTGGTTTTGATATTTATATGACCAGGATGAATGATGACAGTACCTGGTCGGAACCACAAAACCTTGGTTATCCTATTAACACCTATAATGATGAAATGGGACTTGTAATCGAGTCAGGAGGGCAAAAAGCGTATTTCTCCTCAATCAGAGATAAATCAAACGGTAAAGATATTTTTTGTTTTAACCTCTATGAATCTGTCAGACCAAGTCCTGTCTCATATCTGAAGGGCAAGGTTTACGACAAAGAGACCGGAAAATTGTTAAAGGCAAATTATGAATTAATTAACCTTTCAACAGGCAAAGTGACAATTAAAAGTTCTACTGACGGAACGGGGAATTTTCTGGTTTGTCTGCCATCAGGATATAATTACGGGATTAATGTCAGCAAAGCCGGGTACCTTTTCTATTCCGAAAATTTTATGTTTGAAGGGCAACATACAGTTGTGGAGCCATATATTAAAAGGATAAGTCTGAACCCGCTTAAAGTAGGAGAGAAGATGCAGCTCACAAATGTATTTTATGAAATTGACTCCTGGCAATTAAAGAAGGAATCTACATCAGAATTAAATAATCTGGCAAACCTCCTTTCAGACAATAAAGACATTATTATTGAAATAGGAGGTTATACAGATTCAACAGGGTCAGCCGAATATAATCTGGTTTTATCGGAAAAAAGAGCACTTTCAGTTGTTAATTACCTTATAGATAAAGGGATATCTCCTGACAGGCTTAAATATAATGGATATGGGAACACATCACCAATTGGGGATAATGTAACTATTGAGGGTAGGAAACTAAACAGAAGGACTGAAGCTAAAATTATTGAACGGAAAAAATAAAAAAATGGCCGTCTATTGGTGAGGCGGCCATTTCATTTCATGTTAATTGAACTCAGACATTGACATTAATAACTTTTGCTTGAATCAGATAGCGATCATTGTATTTACATATTTTTTGATATTAACATCGGAGCTTGCTATCATCTTAGACGGTACAGAAAAATAGATTCCTGCACCTGTAAGACCATTACATTCAATCCAGATAGTTCCCCCCAACATTTGAATAAGCTTCTTGGCCAGGGTGATATTGATCGCTGTATACGTATCATTATATAGTGTAAGCGATTCATTCATATCTTCAGAATGAAGAAATTCTTTGCATTTGAAATAACCCTGGCCGGAATCGAGAACATAAAAGGTTACCTTATTATCCCTGAAATAGTAACCAATCTTAATATACCCTGATTTTGTGTTTTTTATTGAATTCTGAAACAGACTGCGAATTACCCTTAAAATCCTGTTTTTATCAACAAAAACTTCAGCTGAATTATAAAACTGGATCTCAGCCACCAGTTCTACATCTTTGTGACCCTCTTTCCTTATTTCTTCCCTGAATTCAGAAAGAAGGTCATCAAGCATATTATCGAGTTTACAGATTTTTGAATCAGTTTTTGAATTACCCGTATCAATTATTGCCGAATCAAAAAAACTATCGAATAGCCCTATTAGTTGTTCACATGAACTTAAAATCTGATTACTGAATTCCTCTCGTTCTGAATTGTTACAACAATTTTTTTTCATCAGATATGAAAACGCCACAATTACATTCATGTTCGTTCTCATCTCATGAGACATACCTCTTAAAATTGTCGGACAGTTTATCATTTTATTCTTCAATGAATTCATAACTTTCCCCTTATCCCTGATATTCAATTGTGAATTTTCCCCTGCGCTGGTATCATTTACCGTAAGTTCAAACATAAAATGTAGTGTTACCTCTGACTATTTCAACTTTCTTATAATCTTTTTTGCATCATTTCTGTAGATACCGCCCTCTTTTTTAATTATTTCCAACTGTTGAATAGCCTTTTCCCTTTCATCAGTCTTCACATAACATAATGCCAGATACCATTGAGCCTGATCAATATAAAGGTTATTATTGTTGTTAATTAGTATCTGAAAGAAAACGCATTTTTGAAATTTTTTAGGGGCAAATTGCCTCATGAATTTATTATGGCTTTTCTGATTTTCTATTTTTTCAGTTTTACCCAGCCTAATTATTTATAATCATTATAAATAAAAGTTCATTTTTCTTAGTTTATTCTATAACAGGGCATAGGTATTCCATGTTATTCTTTATATCAAACTTCTTTTTCAGGCTGCAGGCCTTTGTTCCTGCACCATCTGTTTTTGTTTTACTGCTTGCCCTTTATCTAATGCTAACAGCTCTTTGCCTATCCGGTGCAAGTTGTATGCAACAACCGCAATTGCCACGTATCGTTTAAACCCATGCAAACCCCGATCCGGGCATCTGTCTAATCCACCGTGTTCTAATTCGTTAATATTTGATTCGACTGCCGAGTGCAAATGGCGTAATTTTTTAAACCCCTTTGCCTGTTCTTCAATTTGCTCATCTAATCCTAATTTGCCTTTCTTGGGGATAATGACTTTGGGGATAACCATTTGTAAAAGCTCCTTGTTTTCATGGCTCCAGCCTCCTTTGTCACTACTTAAGCTTTCTATGCTATATTTGCTAAGCAACCTGTCTGCAATGGTAAGTATGAGGTTTACATCAGCCGTCTTCTCTACTACCTGAAAATCAACTATCAGGTGGTATTGGTCTGTGGTTATGGACGTTTTCTTTCCCAGTTCAACATTGGGGTGTAGCTTCCCCTTTGTTATCCATTCGGTATAGGTTTCAAAAATTGAAAATATCTTTCCCCCCTGAGGGATTGTTTCGCCTTTTATTAACCGTCTGTTTACTAAATCAATATGCTTGTCAAGCATTGCTTTATAGTATTCAAGCCTGATAACCTGTACCAGTTGCCCGGTTGTTTCTATAGGGCATTCACTAATCAATTCGTCAACTTTTTTGCTCAGCCCGTTGGCTTTGTTTATGTATTGGTTAGCTGCATCTTTTATGGCTTCCGGTTTCTTTGGGCCACTTCTTGTGCATAGCTGAGACAATGACCGCATGGCGCTTTTTAAACCCCGGCGCCAGTCTTTGTATTTACGCCAGCCAGCAACCGATATTTCACCTTTCTTTATTAAATGGCCAACACAATCAAGGCATTTGCGGCCACTGTCCCACAACAGGTTAATATCGGTAGGGAAGTGTACGTTGCTCTCTACTACAAACGTATCCGTCTTAACCCGCAAGGCTTCCGTTTCTTTTTTTTTAAAAACACCGTGACCAAAACCTACAATTACATCATTTATCTTGCGCAAGGTAACCTCATCCAACAAACTAACATTGTCTATAATCCTTTGATAATCTATCTCATAATTGTCCCCAACCCCATCGTATATCCCCATCATCTTGCGAAGCAATTTGTCGTTATTGGCCAGATAGTGTAAACGGTCATAATTGGTGTTAAGGCATAACCTGGTTTGTGCCATTAGAAATATCATCCACAGGTTCATACCAGGCCTGCCGGTCTCCTTTTTGCCTTTACATATCTTATCTTCAAGTATTTGATAAATTTCTGCACTTATTTCATCATTCAAGTATATTTCTTTCATAGCCCGCATCAATGCTGGCATTTCATCCCTGCATTTAGGGTTGATGTAAATATCAGCTATTGGTTCTGACCCCATCCTTATTTGTGCATCGAATCTTTTTCTCATATCCTGAATCTTTAGTGTTTTTTCTGTACCGATGCTCAAATTTAACCGTTAAACCATTGTTTTGCAACTTTTTGACTACAATATACCTGCTGACTTATTAACATATACCAGATAGTTATTAACACGCATGATGCTGATTTACTTCTAATTGTGAGTTTTCTTTCAGACACTAATTACATTCCCAAATGATCGCTTAGCTTCCGGATATTTATTGTTTTCGAAATTGGCAATACCATTTAATAAAGTGGACTGCATGTCTTTCGGGTTACTTTCAACCACTTTGTTGAAAAGAATTGCAGCTTTCTCATAGTCGTGGGTATTATAAAGCTCCAGAGCAAGGGTGAAATCAGCATTTGTTCCTGACTGAGCTGATCTTTGACCTGTCGGAGGCTCGTATACTTTATAGTAGCTGTTCATAATTTTATCACTACTAAGAGTTTTCCCCGAAAACATAGTAATGCTTCCAATCAGAACCAGTACTGCAATAACAGCAGCATAATTCAGATAAGCCGGCTTCTTTGAATTTCTGACAGGGATATTCGCCTCTCTTCTTTTTTCAATTCCAGAGAGTTTACCTCTTAACGAAATTATGTTTTGGCTCTTAAGAACCTCATCGGTACGTTTCCTGAGATTGACCTCATTCCTGAGCTTTTCGTTACCATCAAGCTCCTTCAGGAACCACTGTCTTTCAGAGTCACTCATATCTCCGGCATTATACCTTTCGATGAAATATGAAAAATCAATTGTTTTCATAGTTATATATATTTTACTTTATTTAAATTTCAATTCAAGCAAACTACTGCCAAGCAGCCAAGCAAACGACTCTATATCAGCAATATACTTTCAATTAGCATAATGCTTCAAAACCATATGATTGCTCCGGACTTTCAATAATAAGCCTGAACTTATTTATAAGTCAGACAAAATACACCACTGACCATATAAGCTTGGCTTCCTGTTTTCGCCAAAACAGAAAAAAATATTCCTTTTTCAGATTCTAATAGGAGGAGGAGTTGGTATTGCTACAGGGTCAAGCTCTCCGCCACGAACATAAATCATCTCTTCATTTGAAAGTGCAAACTCATTAAAAATGTCTTTTGTCAATTCGAAATTCAGGGTTTTCATAATTCTCTTTTTTTAATTGATACTAATTCAGGGTAATTCGTAATTCAGTTATCTTTTATACTACTACATGTCGGATGGTGCCATTTTGTGACACGAAAAAATCAATTATTTTTATTTTATTTTTTAATATTCATATAATCAGGTATATACGGACAATGAAATTTTGGTCAGAATGGATTTAATTTGGTTTTACTATCTTTGATTAAGATATTTTATGGGATACCACGAAAAGTGTAAAGATAATTCATGATTAGGAGAGATCAGCTTTTAAGGCTTTTTATATGCATATTCATTTCTGCCGGATGTCTTCACGCATCTGAAATCCATTGCACTTATATATCTTCCATGTTGTTCTCCAGGAGTATTTCAGTTGTAAACTCCATCCCGATAGCCATTAGTAATTCATCAAAAGAAGTAGACCAGCTTAATGTGTCACTTAAAAGTTTGCTTATAAGTGGTGATTATACCGGGAGCAGGTTAATTGTTGACAGAATTATTCAAAAAATAAGGGATATTAATATTGATGATAAAAGCTTATCGGAATCGTACTATTTTATTGGGGTCTATCATTCATTGACAAGAAGCGTTCATGAAGCCATACGATATTTTAACCTTTGTATTTCTTTAAAAGATAAAAACCATGAATATGATGAGCGTTATGCCAATACTCTTTATAATCTTGGTGTTCTGTATGGCAGGCTCGGAGATTTTAAAAGACTTGAGGATTATTCTATGAGATCCCTCGAAGTAGAGAAAAAATTTTATGGTGACACAAGCCCTTTTTTAATAAGCGCATACTCAAGTCTGATTACAGCTTATATTGAACTCCAGGAATACGAAAAGTCATTAAATTTTGCAAATATTGCATTGAGTATTGCTAATAGTAATATGGAAGTTACAAACTCATCAGATATGGTTAATCTGTACAATAATTTGGGTGTACTATATATATATTTAGCTGATTTTTCAAAAGCAAAAATCTACCTTGATAAATCCGAATCAATTTATAAGAATAGCCATCTGGACCTTAATGAAAACTATATCAATCTGATGAATAGTATGGCAATAACCTATGGCGCCTTGAGTCTTGCTGAAAAATCTGATGAGTACTATGAAAAGGGCATTGCACTGGCCGTATCCAATAATTCTTCTATTGCATATAACATAGTAAATAGTTATGCAATTATCCTTGGTAATGCGGGTAAGGAAAAAAAAGGTGAAGCTTTGCTTTCCGGTGCTCTTGTTAAAGCTAAAACCAAATTCGGAGAGGACTCGCGCGGTTATTTTGAAGTACTCAATAACTATGCTGATTATTTAAGGGAACATAATATTGACAATAATAAATCGCTTGAATACTATGTCAGGTGCATGGATTATCTTAATAAGAATGATCAGGACCTTTCTTTAAAAACCTCTGTTTATATCGGGTATTCTCTGTCACTGGCTGAAGCAGGTGAGCCACATAAAGCGCTTGAAACTGTCCAGCCGCTGCTTTTTTCAGACTATGGAAAAAACCAGGGCGCTGGAACCTATGATAATCCAGACATTGAAACTATCAAACCCGACAAGAAATCTTTAAAGATCCTCAAAACCAAGTATGAAATTTTATGGGAGATCTATAAAAAATCACAAGATCAGAAAACTCTTGAAGCTGCATCCGGTACAGCTGAATTAATAGTTTCACTGCTTGGAAAAGTAAGGATAAATATCAGCGAAGAAGAGAGCAGGCTGGTTTTGGGCGACCGGTACAGAGATTCCTATCTTAACGCAATATGGGATTTCAATCTTCTTTACAGTAAAACTGCTGATCGCCAATTTCTTGAAAAGGCATTTGAGTATGCAGAAAAAAGCAAAGTTGCAGGATTGCTCACTTCGACCCGGGAATTAAAAGCAGCCCAGTTTCATATCCCTTCAGACATTGCAGATTTTGAAAAAAAGCTTCAGAGGGATATAAGTCTCTTTAACGTGCGTATAGCCGAAGAATCAGTTAGTGAAGAACCTGACACAGTATTAATAAATAAATGGAATGAGAATCTTCTGGAGGCTACAAGGAAACGGGATTCCATGATATTAGTTTTTGAAAAACAATATCCCGGTTATTATGCAATAAAATACAACACACAGGTAGCTGATCTTAAAGATATTCCCGAAATAGCCGGCCGCAATGGAAATTATATCAATTATGTTGTATCAGACACCATATTGTATATTTTCGTTGCTAACCGGAAACATCAGCAGCTATTAGCTATTCCTGTAGATTCATCATTCTATAATAATATCAGGCAATTCAGAAATTTGTTATCAATACCTTCACCTTCCGATAATGCCAAAATAGCTTTCAGGAAATATCAGTCAATTGGATATGAATTGTATAAAACCCTTATAGATCCAGTCAGACCGTATCTGATTTCCGATAAGATATTAATCTCGCCGGATAATATTCTTTCATATCTTCCATTTGAAACACTCCCTACTTCTCCAGACTCGGGAGAAAGAATTTTATACCGTGAAATTGCTTACATGATGAATGATTTTGACATTTCTTATACGTATTCTGCAACATTTATGGCAGAATCTGTAAGAAAAGAATATAGTATTGGTAATAAAGTAATTGCATTTGCTCCAAATTATCCTGAACCCATTGATGTCCAGTCAGTACTAATGAACAGACAAGCTGAAACTGGTATACTGCCCGATCTTCCTTATGCCAGGCAGGAGGCAGAATATGTATCAGATATTACGGGTGGTAAACTTTTTCTGAATGATGAAGCCAGAGAATCAGTTTATAAAGCAGAATCGGGTAAATACGATATTATTCATCTGGCTATGCATACTATTCTGAATGATAAAGATCCAATGAATTCAACATTGATATTCAGTCCGGAGATTGACACAATTGATGACCGGTATCTCAAAACATATGAAGTTTATGGTATTCCTTTGAAAGCAAAAATGGTTGTACTAAGCTCATGCAACACAGGGACTGGTTTTTTATACTCCGGTGAAGGTATTTTAAGCCTTGCCAGAGGATTTATCTACTCAGGGAGCCAATCGGTTGTTATGTCGATGTGGGAGATTGAAGACAGATCAGGGACAGAGATCGTCAAAATGTTCTATGAAAATCTTAAAAAGGGTAATTCGAAAAGTGTGGCTTTGCGAAAAGCAAGAATCGCCTACTTAAAGAAATCTGACCAGCTAAGATCACATCCATATTTCTGGTCAACTCTGGTTATTTACGGGAATAATACTCCATTGTATTATTCAAAACACTTGATTATTGCTGCCGTTATATTTGCTTTTATTGTATTTGTCTCCCTGATACTTTATTTCAGAAAACGCAAATATTCCTGATATTCGGGATCTTCTTTAACCAACCCCAGAAGGACTTCTTTGCACAGATATTTTTTTCTCCTGGCATATGTCTCATTCTTAAGATTCATTTTTACTGCAATCGCTTCATACGAATGACCTTCGGAAAATAAATTCAGCACCATTTGCTGATCTGGTTTAAGTTTTTGAAAAGCCCGGCTTACAACCCTTTCAAGAATCAAGTCATTTATCTCTTCCATATCCTCTTCATCGGCAAGGTCAATTTCTAATTCAGTGGTTCTATGCTTTTTTCTCAGATGTGCGTTCCACACGTTCCGTGCAATACCAAAAAAATAACCTTTCAGGTCAGTTGTAAGGTTTAAATTGTTTTCTGATATCTGCGTGTAGAGTACAATTATCGAATCCTGAAAAACATCGGAGACATCTTCTTCTGACCCGCTATTCTTGAGTACATAACTCCTGACCGATTGTAAATAATTGTCATAAAGCCAATTCAGGACCTTATCGTCCTGTTTGTGCACACCCTCAATTATGTTTATATCTGAAATTTTTTTAAACAATCCCTTGTAGTTAGAAGAATCAAGTGGCAAATATAATATTTCCGTAATCCAAAACTATTTTTAAAAACACAGCTGGTTTCGATTTTATCTGAACTATGGGATACTCTTAACCAAAATATAAATATCTTTACTTACTTAAAAATAAATCTCCTGTAAATACAAATGTCTTTCCCTTTTGTAAAACAACCCGATGCAATGGATTGCGGACCTGCTTGTCTTAAGATGGTAGCAGGGTTTTACAAAATGAGTTTTTCACTTGAATCACTTAGAAAAAAGTGTTACATAACCAGGGAAGGTGTCTCATTTCTTGGGCTTTCTGAAGCTGCTGATTCTCTTGGGTTCAGGACAATAGGTGTGAAAATTCCTTTTGAAATGTTGAATGAAAATGTCCCGTTGCCATGCATTGTGCACTGGCGACAAAAACATTTCATCGTCGTATACAAAATCAGGAATGACAAAATCTGGGTTGCCGATCCGGCAGCAGGCCTTGTCAAGTACACCCGCGAGGAATTTGTTAAATGTTGGGCATCTACAATTGCTGATGGAAAACCGGCAGGACTTGTTTTAATAATTGAACCAACACCATCACTCTTTGAGAACGAAAATGAGCATGAAAAGGCAAATGGGTTCAGATTCCTTTTTAAATATTTCCGTCTTTATCGTAAATATTTTTTTCAGCTTGTTCTTGGGTTACTTCTTGGAAGTTGCATACAACTTGTTATTCCGTTCCTTACACAATCAATTATAGATATTGGTCTTAATAATAATGATATAGGCTTTATTTACCTGATCCTTTTTGCCCAACTTGCACTTCTTTTTGGCAGAATGTCGGTTGAATTTATAAGAGGCTGGCTGCTTCTTCATATCGGATCAAGGGTGAATGTAGCTGTAATATCAGGATTCCTTCAAAAGTTAATGTCATTGCCAATTGCTTTTTTTGATACCAAGCTTACCGGCGATATTCTTCAGCGGATTGAAGATAACAACAGAATTGAAGAATTTCTTACTTCAGCCTGCCTGAATATCTTATTCTCTTTTTTCAACCTGGTTGTATTTGGCATAGTACTCGCAATATTCAGTATTAAGATCCTTCTTTTGTTTCTTTCCGGTTCAGCTTTATATATTATATGGGTATCCCTGTTCATGAAATCAAGGGCCCGTCTCGATCATCAGCGTTTTAAGCAGATGTCTGCATCAGGTTCCAAACTGATAAACATAGTTAATGGTATGCAGGAAATCAAGTTGACCCAAAGTGAATTAAGCATGCGATGGGATTGGGAAAAGCTTCAGGCTTCCCTGTTCGGATTAAAGGTAAAAGGTTTGAGTATTATTCAATATCAGTCAGCCGGAGCTACATTTATTAATGAAGTTACCAATGTTTTCATTACAGTAGTTGCCGCTACAGCAGTTCTTAAAGGTACTATGACCCTCGGTTAACTACTACCCATTCTTAGACCACGGGTTTACAAATATAAGTTTTTCTTCTT
>JBAWXY010000059.1:0-13894 GCA_037143835.1 Bacteroidota bacterium | reverse complement strand
AAGGCCGCACACTCCTGCCCTGTTACCCTATAAAAGCCCCGTCATTCCGAGCGATAGCAAGGAATCTGTATCTCTCCGGAACTGTATTAATCTATCCATGCTGCTTTATTCCAGGAGGGGATTCTAAACCCCATAACTTACTTCAACTTTTCAATTTTCAAATTTTCAAATTTTCAAATTTTTCTTTAGTACTTTTGCAGATCATTTTTAATACCAACAAATGAGAATAGTAGATACAAAAGGGCAGCTTTGCCCGGCACCACTGATTGCAGCAAAGAAGGCTCTGAAAGAGACTTCAGTCGGTGAATCTTTTATAGTTCTGACTGATAATCAGACATCATTAAACAATTTAAGCCGATTCCTTAAAGATAATAATGCAGATTTTCAGGTTAGTGAGACAGCAGGAGTATGGACACTGACGATAACCAAAACTACCGGTGATGTTACTCTGGCTAAAGCAGAGGAGTACTGCAATTCATCAGTTTCACATTTCCAAAAGGGAAATTTTATAGTTGTTCTGGCATCTGATAAAATGGGTGAAGGTGATGATGAGCTTGGTCATCTGCTTATGAACAATTTCATAAAAGCTTTAAAAGATCTTGATATACTACCTCAGAAAATGGTTTTCTACAACAGCGGTGTAAAACTTGCTGCAAACGATTCCCCAGTAATTGAACATCTGAAGGATCTGGAGAAAATGGGAGTTGAGTTACTGCTCTGCGCCACTTGTGTAAACCATTATTCAATTGAGTCAATTGTCGGGGCAGGTACCTTGAGCAACATGTATGCTATTGCAGAAGTCATGGCTTCTGCCGGGAATATTGTAAAGCCCTGAAAAAAACAGATGTATGAAAATTGACCTTCTTCAGATGGTTGAATATGGTGGTTGTTCGGCCAAAATATCACCAAAGCAGCTTGAGGAGATCCTTAAATATCTCCCTCTTCCCGCTGACCCGAATATCCTTGTTGATATTGACACTCATGACGATGCAGGTGTTTACAGGGTGAATGATGAACTTGCCCTTGTCCTGACTACCGACTTTTTCCCTCCTGTTTGCAGCGACCCTTATGAATTCGGGCAGATAGCTGCTGCCAATTCAATAAGTGATGTTTATGCTATGGGAGGAGACCCGGTACTTGCTCTCAATATAATGATGTTTCCGACTGCTAAGCTCCCGATGGAGGCTTATGCAGAAATACTGAAAGGAGGATTCGACAAGGCAACTGAAGCAGGAGTGAGGATTATCGGCGGACATACCATTGATGATTTCCCTCCAAAATATGGACTGGCAGTTGTCGGGTATATACATCCTCAGAAAATTATTACTAATGCCGGTGCTAAACCGGGTGATTCACTGATTCTTACAAAACAAATAGGGACAGGTATTATAATGGCTGGTCAGAGACTCGGAATGGCGATAGATGCTGATATTGCTGAGGCTAAAAAGCTAATGAAGCTCCTTAATAAAACAGGAGCAGAGGTTATGAAAAAATATAATGTTAAGGGCGCCACGGATGTTACCGGGTTCGGACTTGCCGGTCATGCTCTTAAAATGGCAAAAGCCAGCAAGGTATCTTTAAAAATTAATATGAAGAAAGTCTCACTGATCGGTAATGCATACAATTTAATTGATGAAGGATGTATTCCCGGTGCTTCATTCCGTAACCTTGAATTTGCTGAAAAGGATATTTATTTTGCCACTGATCTCGACTATAATCTGAAAATGATAGCTTTCGACGCCCAGACATCCGGAGGGCTTCTTTTCTGTGCACCGCCTGATAAAGTGGATAAAATTATGGCAGATTTACAAGATGCCGGTCTTCGGAATGCAAAAGTAATTGGATATGTTACAGAGCCTGAGGAGAAACTTATATATTTAAATAATTGAATTTTTTTTATTAAGAAATGGCTGAAAATATATTTAACGGAACAGGAATGAGCAAGAGTATTCATGGTTTGTCGAGTCTTATAGGAAATACTCCTATGCTAGCGATTGAATTCCTATATAAAGGCAAACCCCGCAGGATCTATGCAAAAGCTGAATACCTGAACATGACAGGAAGCATAAAGGACAGAATGGCCTTATACATAATGAAAGAAGCTTACGCAAGAAAAACCATCAGACCTGGCTTCCGGGTTATTGAAGCAACCAGTGGAAACACAGGTATTGCATTTTCAGCAGTCTGCAGAGCTCTTGGTCACCCTGTAACTATTTTTATGCCCGACTGGATGAGTGACGAACGCAAAAACCTTATAAGAAGTCTGGGTGCGGATATTGTTCTGGTTAGTAAAGAAGAGGGTGGATTTCTGGGAAGCATACAACGCACCAGGGAGATGGCTGCTACCGATAAAAAAACGTTTCTTCCAAGGCAATTCGAAAACGAAGATAATGCAATGGCTCATTATACCACAACCGGACCTGAGATCTGGTGGCAACTAAGGATGAATGGTAAAAGAACTGATGCTTTCGTAGCTGGTGTCGGAACAGGAGGAACTATCATGGGAACAGGACGTTACTTAAAAGAAATGAACCCTTTAGTTAAATTATATCCTCTGGAACCATCTAATTCGCCAACAATGACAACCGGATATAAAGTCGGTACACACCGTATTCAGGGAATCTCCGATGAATTTATTCCGGCAATTGTAAAGCTTGACGAACTGAATGAGGTTGTTGCTGTTGATGATGGTGATTCAATAATAATGGCTCAGAAACTGGCAAGTGAACTGGGAATAGCTGTTGGTATTTCTTCGGGAGCTAACTTCCTTGGTGCTCTGATGAAACTTGAGGAGCTCGGATCAGATGCAACAGTTGTTACTATATTCTCTGATGATAATAAGAAATATCTCAGTACAGACCTTATGAAAAAGGAACCTGTTAAAGAAGGCTATTTGTCAGCAGATGTTAAGCTTAAATCATTTATTGCACTAAAGCGTAACTGCATAACTTGCTGTAATCCTGCTGAATGCAGGAAAGTTGTCGATCCGGAAGTTGTAAAGGATATTAGCTTCCCGAGCTGCTATTTAAGGAGTCTGAAAGTCTGAAAGCGCCAAAAGTTAACCCGGCTTGTACTATTGACTGAAGCTGTGAGGCCCATTGAAGCCATTTATTTTCCATTGTATCATTTGTAACAATTACTTAATTGCATTGCAACCTTCATGTAATAATCATACCTGACTTTTGTAGTATGAAAAATCAAGTCAAACTTTACAAAATAATAATGAAAAAACTTTTAGCAATAGTAATTTTTACGGTGGTATCAATTTATGGGTACTCACAAACACAGAAGGTCGATTCTCTTAAGGAGGTAATCGAAAGACATGAAGGCAAAATTAATGCACTGGATGAGAGAGTATTGGTAAATGAAGCCGACCTCGGTAAGCTGAATAAAATAAAAATCTCGGGGTATATTCAGGCGCAATGGGAGAGTTATGATAAGGATCTGGTAAAGACAAATGAATCAAATAATACTTTTTTTATCAGAAGAGCCAGAGTGAAGTTTACTTATGAAGCATTGGATGGAGTTAAATTCGTTTTACAGCCTGATTTCAGCACGGGAAGCCTTTCATTGAAAGATGCTTACGCAGTAGTGAATATTCCAAAACTAAAAGATTTCACATTATGGGCCGGTCAGTTCAATAGACCTGATTATGAAGTTGAATACTCTTCCAGCCAGAGAGAAGTTCTGGAACGCTCAAGGGTTATAAGAGCTATTTATCCCGGAGAAAGAGAGATAGGGGTGAAACTTGAATACATCGGGTCTACCATTCCTTTGAAACTTCAGTTGATGGCAATGAATGGTAACTTCACAGGCTCTCAGGCAAAAGATGCTGATTCAAAGAAAGATCTTATGGGTCGTGTTGTTTATTCAGTAAAACTTCCTGCCGCAGGTATCGGGATTGACTTTGGAGCAAATGGTTACCTGGGGGGAAACAGAGCAAAAACCAACAAGTACATTGTAAACACTATGGGAGTTGCAGACAGTATTAATGTTGGTGATTATCTTGACAAAAACTGGGTAGGTGGTGAAATTCAGATATTTGCAGATATTTTAGGCGGCCTTGCTGTTAAAGGTGAATATATGTCTGGTGTAAATTCAACTGCAAGTACAATAGCCTCGACTGCTACCATGGCACAACAGAAGGCAGATCCCAATAAGATTAAGAATTTCTCAGGTTACTATATTTATCTGATTAAGAATATCGGTCCCAGGAATCAGATGGTTGCACGTTATGACTACTATGATCCGAATACAAAACTGTCAGGTGATGCTGCAAAGAATGATCTTAATTACAAGACTCTGACCCTTTCATGGCAACATTATCTGAATGACTTTATCAGGATCTCTCTGAATTACGAAATGCCTAAGAACGAGACCAATGTCAAAAATCCAAAAGATTTGAAGGACAATATTCTGGGTATAAGAATTCAGGCAAAATTTTAATAAAGTTAAAGACAAAAGACAAAAGTTCAAGATTCGATTTAAAATTTAAATAGAAAAAAATGAAAAACAACAAAATTTTCCCGGTAATTCTGATAACAGCCCTTCTGGTTACAGCATCAGGATTCTCACAACAATCAAAAATTACAGTGAAAGGTTCTGATACAATGGTTATTCTTGCTCAGAAATGGGCAGAGCTTTATATGAAAAGCAATACTTCAGCAACTATTCAGGTTACAGGAGGCGGTTCCGGTGTTGGTATTACAGCCCTGATCAACGGAACAACTGATATATGTAACGCAAGCCGCCCTATGAAACAAACAGAAATTGAAAAGCTTAAGGCGCGTTATAATACTCTTGGCGTTCAGATCCCATGTGCAAAAGACGGAGTAACTATTTTTCTGAATGAAGCCAATAAGGTTCAGGAGCTTACAATCAAACAATTAGGCGATATTTACCAGGGAAAGATCAGAAACTGGAAAGAACTTGGCGGGAATGATGCTGAAATCAGACTTTATGGTCGCGAAAACAGCTCCGGAACCTATGTATATTTCCATGACGAGGTTGTGAAAGCCGATTATGCTGCAAGCGTTCAGTCTCTGCCCGGAACAGCCGCAGTTGTAAATGCTGTGAAAAAAGATGTTAATGGTATCGGATACGGTGGGGCAGCTTATGCTCAGGGTGTTAAACATGCCAAAGTGAAAAAGGATGCTAACAGCCCGGCATTTCTTCCTACGCCGGAAACTATCGGAAAGGGTGAATATCCTATAACTCGTTACCTGTATATGTACCTGAGAAACAGACCAACAGGGGAAACCAAAAAGTACATTGACTGGATATTAAGTCAGGAGGGACAGATGGTCGTTACGGAAGTAGGATACTTTCCATATAAATAGTCGTTTTTTTGAAGGTTAGTTTTAGGTAATGGTCGGGCTTGTCAGAAAAACTCTGACAAGTTTGGCATTTATGAGGCGACAGGCGACAGGCAAATGACACACGACGCACGACACACGGCAAAAACTGCAAAGGATCAAAGTTCCTGGTTCCCCTCCTGGGAGGGGGCAGGGGTGGGTTTTTAGTAAAGACAAACGACAAACGATTAAAGGAGAAAAGTATGTTATTGGATCTTGAAAGATTAAAAAGTAAAAATCAGAACACCGCAAAGGAGATAGTTTCTTTCAACAAAAAGAAATTCCGCTTTTCGGACTGGTTTGCAGAAAAAGTAATCAAGGCTGTGGCCTTTCTTTCTATTGCTGTAGTTATTCTGATCTTTATTTTTGTTTTTCGCGAGGCTTTTCCGATTTTCAAAATGGATAAAAAGGAAGCAGTGTCGACTGAATTATTGGTACAGGAAAGTTATGGTGGCGCTGAGACCGGAAGTGCATCGATTAAAACTACTGACAATCAGGTTGACAATTCCAATAAAATCCAGGCAACCGATGAGAAGCCCTCTTCAACACTTCTTTCAAAAACATGGATGCCCGTATCTGATAATCCTCGTTATGGTATGTGGCCTTTATTCCTTGGTACCCTTAAAGTTACACTTATTGCTTTGTTGTTTGCCGCACCGATTTCAATTCTTGCCGCGATTTACACATCAATGTTTGCAAAGCCCAGAATTAGGGAAATAATTAAGCCTGTAATTGAACTGCTTGCAGGATTTCCTTCCGTAGTTATCGGCTTCTTTGCTTTGATGGTCATGGCCACCGTATTTCAGAATATTTTCGGATACGCAAGCAGGTTAAACGGTTTCGTCGGAGGAATTGCTATGGGTCTTGCGGCAATACCCATTATTTACACTCTTACAGAAGATGCACTAACTGCTGTGCCCAGAACTTTTACAGAGGCAAGCCTTGGATTAGGCGCTAGCTGGAGACAGACAGCTTTTTATGTTGTATTACCGGCAGCAGTACCTGGTATTTTTGCTGCTGTAGTACTGGGTATCGGAAGGATCTTCGGTGAGACAATGATTGCACTGATGGCGACAGGAAACGCAGCTATGATTTCAATGAATCCGTTCGATTCGGTCAGAACTTTATCGGCTACAATCGGTGCTGAAATGGCAGAGGTGGTCTTCGGTGATACCCATTACAACGTATTATTTTTAATAGGTTCATTACTTTTCATCTTTACGTTTGCGCTCAATGCATTAGCTGAATTCTATTTTAAGAATATGATAATCAGACGCTATCAGTCAAAAAAATAACGTGAGAAGAAATAAATAGAAATGAACAGAAATGTAAAAGATACGATAGTCGAAGGCATAACAGGTGTTTCAGTTCTTCTGATAATATTCATTATTGTATCAATTCTGGCCGTTACAATTGTTGGGGGATGGCCAAACCTGAACTGGACATTTTTATCAGAATTTCCCAAAGACGGCATGACAAAGGGAGGTATTTTTCCTGCAATTGTCGGAACAGCCATGATGACAATAATAATGGCTGTCGCAGCTGTCCCTTTTGGCGTAATTACAGCGATATATCTTGCGGAATATGCCAGTGAAAAATCTGTTATTGCCAAAACAATCCGTTTTGCTGTAAAAACACTTGCAGTTGTTCCATCAATAATCTTCGGACTATTTGGACTGGGATTTTTTATCGGGTTTATAGGCAAGAATATGGATGGTCTTTTAAATGGGGGAGAGTTGAAATGGGGACAGCCAAATATCCTCTGGGCAAGCTTCACAATGGCACTATTAACACTTCCTGTAGTAATCGTTTCTGTTGAGGAGGCCATAAGAACAATACCGAGAGAGATGCGCGAAGCAAGTCTGGCTCTTGGAGCCACTAAATGGCAAACTATCAGAAGGGTAGTATTACCGGGCTCGGTGTCGGGAATACTTACCGGTACAATCCTGGCAGTAAGCCGGGGTGCCGGAGAAGTTGCCCCGATTTTGTTTACGGGAGCGGCCTACTTCCTTTCCGACCTGCCAAAATCATTAAGCGACCAGTTTATGTCGCTCGGATACCATATATATATTATGTCGACTCAATCATCAAATGTTGATGCAACTCTGCCTATCCAGTTTGCAACCACTCTGGTTTTGTTGCTTCTCACATTTTCACTGAATGCAGTTGCAGTGACATTAAGATACAGAATAAGAAAAAGAGCAAAATAACTATCTTTTCATGAACGATTTTAAAGTAAAAGTCAAAGAATTGTCACTCCGTTACGGGACCAATCCTGCATTAAAAAACATTTCAATGGATATCCCGGAAAAAAAGGTAACGGCATTTATCGGACCGTCGGGATGTGGCAAATCAACCTTTCTCAGAACTCTTAACCGCATGAACGATCTGATTGATAATGTTACCATTGACGGGGAAGTTTATATCGACAATATAAATATTTATGATAAGAATATTGACGTTGTTAATCTGAGAAAGAAAGTTGGAATGATTTTTCAGAAATCGAACCCATTTGCAAAATCTGTTTATGACAATATTGCTTTCGGTCCGAGAATTAACGGGATCAGTCAGAAAAGCAGGCTTGATGAAATAGTTGAATTCTCCTTAAAGCAGGCAGCCATCTGGGATGAAGTAAAAGACAGGCTGTTCAACTCGGCTTTAAGCCTTTCGGGTGGACAACAGCAGCGTATATGTATTGCCAGGACACTTGCTGTCAATCCGGAGATCATACTCATGGATGAACCTGCAAGCGCTCTTGATCCGATTTCAACCGGAAAGATTGAGGAGCTGATTCATGAATTGAAGAAGCAGTACACAATTATAATTGTTACCCATAACATGCAACAGGCTGCACGGACAAGCGATTTCACAGCTTTTTTTTATATGGGAGATCTTGTTGAGATGAACAGGACTGAAATAATCTTTTCCAATCCCGGTAAAAAGCAGACAGAAGATTATATTTCAGGACGTTTTGGATAATACCTGAAAAAGATCTTTATTTTGGAAGAGAGAACAGGAATTCAATTCCACCACCTGTTTTGTTTCTTACCTGAATATCACCTTTATGTAACAGTATTGCATTCTTGACAATGGCCAGGCCCAGGCCTGTACCTCCACTCTTTCTTGACCTGCCGGAATCTATACGATAGAAGCGTTCAAATACCCGGGCAAGATGTTCTTCAGGAATTCCCACCCCATTATCCGAAAATGAAAAATGGCAGAATTTATCATCCTGATTATATAATGCCACTGTGATAGTTGTATTATTACCTGAATAGTCAATGGAATTTTCAAGCAGGTTCTGGAATACAGAGGTGATAAGAGAACGGTTACATGTAACAAAAATATCATCATCAACGTTGAGTTCTACCTTCATTCCCCTGGTTTCAATTGCAGATTTGAAATTATCTTTCACCTCATTAATAATTTCCCTGACTTTTATTTTCTCTTTTGAAAAGGTGTTACCGGCCTCTTCTATTTTATTAATAACGACTATATCGTTAATCAGCCCTGTAAGTCTGTCGCTCTGGGCCAGAGCCTTTTCAAGGAAATATTTCTGCTTTTCCGGTTCCATGCCAGGTTCATTTAGAAGCGTTTCAATATAACCTTTGACTGAAGATACAGGAGTTTTCAACTCATGGGCAATATTAGATGTCATCTCCTGTTTTATCAGACGACCTTTCTCCGACACTGTTATGTCACTCAGAATAACTTCGAAGCTATTATCATGAAATACAACGCATTGGACTTTGAAGAACTTACCGTTCTTACCAATCTGATACTCCATCTTTGGCAGCTCTGATGATTTTATTTCAGTACCTGACTGTTTTTCAATAAATTCAATAGCAGGGATAAACTCTCGTACTTTGAAAAAATTGACCGAAGAAATTGTCAGCTCACCAGAGATCATATTCATGAATTGTATGAAGTGGTTATTGGTTAGTATCTTTGTTTTGTCTTTTGAAAAAAATGCGATCCCCTCATTTAATGCATTCAGATGGCTGAAGAGTTTCTCCTTTTCATTTGCCAGATCATTCTGTGTTTTAAGCATTCTGTTATAGATCCCAAGGATCTCTTCTCCTATATCACCGAGTTCATTTTTAGGAAATTTTGAGTCGAAATCGAAAGGTTCATTGTTGGCTACCCGTACAGCAAAATCTTTAAGTCTTGCTATCGATTTTCCGAATTTATTAGTGACTGCCAGCAATACAAGCCATATTACAATGAAAGAGAGGGTTATAATGACGAGAAAATATTTTTTTGCCGTAAGGAAACTAATGACCTTTACATCATAAACTACTGCTGCCCTTATATAGTACCTGTTGTAATACTTTGCATAATAGTAGTATTCCTCACCTGTTGTCCCCGATTTCCGGATAATCGTACCGAAGTCTGAATAGAGTGATTCACTTATTTCAGGTCTGTTTTTATGATTTTCCATACTCTTCCAGTCGCGGACGGAACTATCATATAAAACATCTCCCGAAGGACTTACAACGGTAATGCGCAGATTCTCCTGTGGCAATAATTTAACGATGGAGTCTGTAATGACCCAGTTTCCGGTTTCATAAATGGAATTTGCACGGATATAGTTATCAACAACCTTTGTTATATTATCCAGTTCGTCATTCAGAGTTGAAATCCTGAAATCTTTTTCTCTCTTATAGAGATAGGTTAGTATCAGGAGCGTGAATAATACAAAGATTGATGAATAGTAGATGAAAAGATTATTTCTGAACTTATTCCTTGTGATCATTTCTGAAATATTTATTCATTAGAATTCAAAAAAGTAGCCATAACCAGTCTTGTTTCGCAACGAATAACCATATTGCCCGAGTTTAGTCCGTAGTCTGGCAATGTTTACATCCACGGTCCGTTCAGTGACAATAACATCCTGGCCCCAGATTCTCATAAGCAGATCTTCTCTGGAAAAGACTTTACCCTGGTTTTCCAGCAGTAGTTTCAGGATTTCATATTCCTTTTTAGTAAGCTCAACTTTTTCATCGTTTATTATCAGTCTTTTGCGGACTGTATCCAGATCAATCCCGTTGAATTGTATTATGGATTTATTTTCAAGTTTATCTGCATGGGATCTTTTTAGCACAGCTTTTACCCTGGCTGTTAATTCATTAACAGAGAAGGGTTTTGATATATAATCATCAGCACCCAGACTGAACCCGGTAAGAATATCATTCTCTGTATCCTTTGCAGTAAGAAAAATCACAGGGATATCAATTTTTAATTCTTTTCTCAGCTTGTCGGCAAACTTAAACCCCGACATAGGCCCCATCATTACATCGAGAAGAATCAGATCATAGTTTCCAAGCGGCCTTTTAAGAGCTTCTTCCGCGGAATGTGCAATCTCTGTAACGTAGCCTTCATTGCTGAGATTATACTGAAGAATTTCGCAAAGATCCTCTTCATCATCCACAATAAGAATCCGTTTTCCTTTCAGTTCCATGGTTGTTCAGATTTTAATTATTCTCATTGTGTATGGTCATATTTGAATCCAGCCCCCCGGAATGTCTGATATCGGTACCCTGGAGCGAATATATTGAAGCTTCGGCAATATTGGTAGCATGATCAGCAATCCTTTCAATATTTGTAATAATATTTTTCAGATCAACGTAACTGAGTAACATTTCTCTTGTTTTATCACTGACATTTGCTTTCGATATGCTGTTCATCAATAATTTACGGTTCATATCGTCAACTATTTCATCGTTTTTTATAGTCCAGATTGCATACTCATTATCGTTGTTTATAAATGAGAGCAGCGATTTTTCAACCATTGTAATTCCCGACAGAAGCATTCCGGTAATCACTTCAGTCATTGCTTTGTATTCCTCAGAATCCTTTATGTTTTCGATTGAACCGAGAATGTTCATTACAAGATCGCCTATCCGTTCGAGGTTAATTGTCATCCTGTAGATTGCTACAATTTTGCGGATATCCGACGCAACAGGCTGATAAAGAATTATGGAGTTGATAAATTTATCACTTATGAGAACTTCATATTTGTCAACTTTATCTTCATTTTCCCTTATCTCAAATCTGATCCGGTCGCGTTCTTCTTCCCCTTGCCCGGCCATATATTTTTCAAGTAGTGTCAGCTGGACCAGAATGATGTCAGCCATCTCTTCAAATTTAGTGATGATATCGATTATTGATTCTTCTCTCTTTGTCTTCATCCCTGATAATATTAAACTGTTTCGATACTTGAATTGCCTACAAATATTAAGATACTTTCTGCTGCAAAGGTAACAGCATTTATTGTTACAGTAACCGGTATTGTGTTACTTAAATGTTACAAATTTGTAACTTGCACTCCTTAATTATTGATTAAATGAAAATAAAAACGATAATATTATCGATCATCTTATTGGTGACGACCTTGCAATCAAGCTTTTCTCAGCTTGTAGAACAACCCAACTACGCTCTTAAAAATCCCGAGACACTCGAAATTTCAAAGGTTGAGATAACAACAGGCAAGACGGTGATTTACATGACAATTGAGAACCGTATTGAAAGAGGCTACTTCTGTGCAGATAAAAATATTTTCATTGTTTATCCCGATGGAACAAGAAGTAAGCTGACTTCTTCTAATGGAATTCCTGTTTGTCCCGAAACTTATAATTTCAAAACAATAGGGGAAAAACTTCAATTCACACTTGATTTTCCTCCTCTGAAAACGGGGACAAAATGGATTGATATTTTAGAAGATTGCAATGAAAATTGTTTTTCATTTTACGGGGTTACATTGAATTCTGAGCTGAATGCAAAGATAAATGAAGCCTTATCGCTTGCTGAAAAGGGGGAAACAACTAAAGCAATTGCTATTTATAAAAATATTCTTGAAAGTCCTGTTGGTCCTGACCAGGGTATTAAAGGAGGTATTTATACGGATATAATCACACTTTCACTTGAAATAGGTGATAAAGCCGGAGCTGGTGAGTGGTATAAAAGGATGCTTTCATCAAATGTTCCGAGACTTCAACTTTATGTGAGGAATCTTAATTCGAGGGGGATAAAATTCTGAAAAAAAATGAGGCTGACTAATGTTAGCCAGCCTCATATTAAAATTATCTTTTATTATTTATTTCCCGAAGTAGAAATCAAGTCCTACTGCAACAACCCATGTATTTTTATTGTAAGTTTCAGTTACAGTAACAGGAATCGTGCCAAGCATGTGACTGAAATCTTTTGAACCTTCCTGATAAAAAGTGTACTGACCGCCAAGGTTCAGGTCAATCATTGATGTGATCCTGTAACCAACACCTGCTCCGAATGAGTTGGTATTGGTGCTGTATGTCTGATCGCTCTGATAAGCGGAGTTAACACCTGTTACAGTCGCAACCCAACCTGCGCTTGCACGGAGTTTTTCGGAAAGACTATATTCTGCTCCGAGTCCATATTCCAGGAAATTTTTATCGATCATATTAATATTTAATGATTCACTTCCGTCATAATCGACTTTTTTGTCGAAATACATATTCATACTTGCAGCAACCATAAGTTTATCCATAGGTTTATATTCTACTCCCAATGCAAGTGATGCAGGCATATCGGCTATAACTTTTGTCCCGTCAGTGAATATACCTCCACCTTTATTATTATTAACTTTTGTCGTCAATTCAAGCTTTGTCTTGAACTCATATTTAACTGCAATATTCAGTTTTTCAGAAGGTGAAAAGTTTGCACTCAGAATTGGGGTATAACCCATTCCGGATTCTTCTGCATCTACTTCAATATCCTTAGTTGCGCCTTTATTTACTCCCATTGTAGCAGCTTTAGCTCCATAAGAAGATGAAGCTCCAGAGAAAAATGCTTGAGATTGTGCTATTGTCATACCTGTTGGGTTGCCACCTAAAGCAGTGATTGTTCCTTGAAGAGTTGCAACCTGAATTGCTGTTAACCCTACAGCTGTTCCGCTAGACAGAGGTGTGGCACCTGCACCAGCAGTAATTATGGGTTGTAAAGATGAAGCAGTACCTGAAAGTTGAGTTGAAACACCATTCAAGTAAATTTGACCATCAGAAAAGAATTGGCTTGCAAGAACCATTCCTCCTGTATAGGCAGCTCCGAATGCAGGATAGGTAGGATTAATGCTAATATTTTTCAAATACCCGTTATAGGTGTTAGCAGCTGAAACTAATCGCACACCTGCTGCAACAGATAACATATCATTTATCTTATAGCCAACGTTTGCCTGATAACCTAAATATACTGAAGATCCCTCAAAGAAGATATCAGCAGAATATTTTGTTGTTGGTAAACCCTGACTTGCTAAACCTGGTACAATGTCAGCGATACTCATTTCAAAAGAGGGCAAGCCTTTATCATATTTGGCGCCACCCCCCCCACCAATCGGGTTAATTCCGGCTGAAAATGACAGTTTCCCGGTATTATATGCTAAATAAACTCCAGGGAAAAAAGGAGCGCTTACTTTGCCGATATATTCTTTTGGAGTGCCGGAAAGATACTGATAATTGTTTAATACTTTTTTTGTCTGTCCGATTGTCTGGTTGTTTATTGAGACA
>JBAWXY010000058.1:0-14043 GCA_037143835.1 Bacteroidota bacterium | reverse complement strand
GCACCACCGCCACCAAAGCTGCCTCCACCGAAACCGCCGAAGCCACCTCCTCCACCGCCACCACCGGAAAATCCACCCCAGCTCCCACTATGCGAACCTCTTCCCGAATTCATCATTCCGAGAAGTAACCAGAACGGTAATCCTCCGGTGCCGATATTTTTATTGTTCGAGCCTCCTGATTTTCTGGAGATCATTGCTATAATAATGATGATTATGAAAATGATGATTCCAAACGGAATATCTTTACCGGCATTTTTCTTTGATTTTTGTCCATATTCTGCAGCAGAAAACTCACCGCGTGCCAACGACATGAGAGTATTTGTAGCATTACTCAGTCCGCCAAAGTAATCTCCGGTTCTAAATGCAGGTAGTATCTCGTTATCAACGATCTCACCACAGGTTATATCCGGAATTGCTCCCTCAAGACCATATCCCGGAGTAATCTGAACCTCTCCATTAGAATCCGGAGTTTTAGGTTTAACAAGAATAAGCACACCATTGTTAAGTCCTTTCTGACCTATACCCCATTTTTCTGCTAAACGTTGTGCATAGTCCGATTTGTCATATCCACTAAGAGTGGGTACAATAACGATTGCTATCTGTGTTGATGTTGAGTCGTTGAAAGCGACCAGTTTCCGTTCAAGCATATTCACTTCTTCTGCTTTGAGCATCCCTGCAAAATCGTTAACCAGCCTTGGAGGAACAGGCCTGGCAGGGATATCCTGAGAAAATACTCTGTTAATTGAAATAGTGCAGAATAGAATCGCAAGAGTCAGCAAATACAAACTTTTTCTTCTCATTGTCATTACTCCCCCTTAATTTTATCGAATGAAATCTCATCGGACAGTTCGTTTACATCATCCTTGCTGTAAGGGAAATGAGTCTTAAGCTGTTTCCCGGCAAGCACAATCCCTTCTGCAAGTCCTTCCGTGAATTTCCCTTCTCTGAAATTTTTCTGAAGAAGTGCGCCTATCTCATCCCAGAAACCGGCAGGAACTTTTTCATTGATACCGGCATCACCGATAATGGCGAACTTTCTGTCGCTTACGGCAAGATAAAACAGGACCCCGTTTCGTTCAGTTGTTTTATGCATTCCGAGCTTTTTGAATATCCATGATGCTCTGTCGAGAACATCTTCGGTACAAGAAGTTTCTATATGAACTCTAATCTCGCCTGAAGTTGCCATTTCGGCTTCCCCGACAGATGCAAGAATCCGGGCCTGTTGTTCTTTAGTAAAGAACGATGAAGCTTTCATTTATACTGTATGGATATAATTTAAAACTTAACTTCCGGTGCCTTTTCTGCGCCTTCAACTGACTCAAAATACGGTTTAGCCTGGAAGCCAAACATACCTGCAAGAAAGCTTTGTGGAAATCGTTTAACATAGGTATTATATGACAAAGCTACTTCATTGAATTTTCTTCTTTCAACTGAAATCCTGTTCTCGGTACCTTCAAGTTCCACCTGGAGATCCCTGAAATTCTGAGTTGCCTTAAGTTGGGGATATTGCTCAACGACAACCATCAACCTTGAAAGAGCTGAAGTAACCTGTCCCTGAGCCTGCTGGAACTGTTGCATATTTTCGGCAGTCATCTTTGTAGGATCAATTGTAACCGAAGTTGCTTTCGACCTGGCTTCAATAACCTGTGTCAGAGTAGTCTGTTCAAAATTGGCAGCGCCCTTAACGGTATTGACGAAATTGGGAATGAGGTCGGATCTGCGCTGGTATGCTGTTTCAACATTTCCCCACTGACTTGTTACCCCTTCGTTCATTGTGACCATACCGTTATAAATTTTTGTGCCCCAAAGCACAATACCCAGAACAACCAGGGCCAGGAAGCCCACTATAATAATTGTAATTAAACAACCTTTTTTCATTTTTATGAT
Source organism: Bacteroidota bacterium (assembly GCA_037143835.1). Lineage (GTDB taxonomy): Bacteria > Bacteroidota > Bacteroidia > Bacteroidales > VadinHA17 > LD21. The sequence continues at coordinate 12,156 of JBAWXY010000058.1, read as the reverse complement.
TTTTTAAAATTTCTCCAAAGGTAATATATATGGTTGATTATTCCATTATTCGATTTAATCCGCATTATTGATTATTTTTGGAATATTAAACTTTGACAAACAATGAGAACCATTGCAATAGCAGCAGGGGGCGATTCCTCTGAATTTGAGGTTTCTGTGAAGAGCGCCAATGAAGTAAGTAAAGTACTATCCTCCAGATATATAATTTATATTATTATGATTCGTGGAACAAACTGGTACTGGGAAGATCAGAAGGGACGTTATCATAATATTGACAAGAATGATTTCAGTCTTGTTACCGACGAATACAGGATAAGGTTTGATGCAGTTTTCATTGCAATACATGGTACTCCGGGTGAGAATGGCTTACTACAGGGATATTTCGATATGATGGGTATTCCTTACACAAGTTGCGGTGCATTTTGTTCCGCCCTTGCATTTAATAAACAGGCATGCAAACTCTTTCTGAAAGAGTATAAGATCCCGATGGCCGATGCCATTCTGATAAGAAGAAGTGATAACACAGATATTAAAAACATTATTAAACAGATTGGGCTTCCCTGTTTTGTCAAACCGAACGATAGCGGTTCCAGTTTTGGCGTAACCAAAGTGAAGAAAAAGGAGGAGTTACTATCTGCTATTGAAACCGCATTTAAGGAGAGTAACGAGGTAATGATAGAAGCATTCATGGATGGAAGAGAGGTAGCATGCGGTGTTGTCAAAACCAGGAACAAAGTCATAGTTCTTCCTGTGACTGAGATTATCAGCAAAAATGAATTTTTCGATTACGAAGCAAAATATACCCCCGGAAAATCAGATGAGGTCACCCCTGCCGATATGCCTGCAGTTGTTACAGACGAGATACAGAGATTAAGCTCTCTGGTTTACGATCTTCTTGGTTGTAAGGGAATTGTAAGGGTTGATTTTATTATAATCGGTCAGAAACCATATTTTCTTGAGATTAATACAGTTCCCGGGATGACAGAAGAAAGTCTGGTTCCGAAACAGGCAGCGGTAGCCGGAATTGCACTCGAAGATATATATTCGATGGTTATTGAGGATCTGTTTTAAGAATCTATTTCAATAATAAAAATAGCCGGATTAATTTTTTCATCTTAATATCCGGTTATAGATTTCAATTTATTTATTTAAATTTCCTCTCGCTTTCTTCAGCGCACTGGTTGTTGTATAGTATTTTGTTATCATTCCCGGTACTTCCCATGCTGGTAATTTACCATCCTTCAGATATTCAAGGAATTTTGCAGTAACCTGACCAAAATGGTCTTCATGGGTTACCCTGTACTTTTTAGGAATACTAATTTTAAGCATATTCTTGTTAACTGACTCTACCTGAATACTATCATAAGGCAAGGCTCCAACAACTTCTTTTAATTTTGTAGTGAAGTCATTCATTGTTATACCTTTTAAATTCTCAACATAAAGTGTAGGCAGAAATTTTTCCTCAGCGCCCTGCTTAATTACCAGATCACACTTTGTCCCATGCATAACTGAATAGTGTGTATCACCACCTCCCGGAGGGGCCTGGTATTTCCACTCTACGGATACTTTTGCAAAAATTCCTTTTATCTGATAAACCATCTCTCCGTTTGAGAAGACATTCAGCTTACCATCTTTTACATCTTTCTGCAGATAATCGGGGAAATTATCGAAACCTGTTACTCCTTTAAACTCTTCCTGTGAGATAAGTGTGGGCCACCTTTTTGCCGCAACCATCGTAATATCGCTAGTACTTAAGATCTGTTCAGGAAAACATTCCCATTGTACAAGATCGACGAGATGGGTTGTAACATCTACTATACCTTCTCCCTGCTGCTCAACATCAAAGAACCATGCCGGACGAAGCAACGGACTTCCTGAAACAATCTTTGAGAAATGATGAACACTCACCTTGGTTACAGCCGGGTCCTCTTTACTACCGGTCATCAAAGTACCAAAGACTTCAGTTTTTTGTGAGAGAAGCTTCTGGAGAATAGTGGTCACCTCGTATCTCTCTGTCATTATATCATATAACAGGATCCCCTTTTCTTTTGCAGTTGCGAAGGCAGTCTCCAGTTCAGGGAAATCTTCAGGAGTAATGATCATTGGCTTATCGGCCAGAACATTGAGTCCGGCATTGATCGATTTTGTAATATATTCTGCTTTTTCCCTGTTGTTCCCTGATAATACAACAACATTCCCGGCTTTTTCGGCAAGCATCTTCTCAAAGAAATCAGAACCGGTATAAACTATCTCATTCCAGGATGTCGGATTTACCGGTCTGGAGTTGTAAGAATTAATCCTGTCAAGATGTTGAAGATAATCAGGTCCCTCCGGAGCATATACATGAACATCGGGAGCTACCTGGTCATACATAATTTTCTGAACCAGGGCAGCATGAAAATGGCCCGGGTCGACTGTAATTAATTTTACCTGATTTATGTTTTCCATTGAAGTATCGGATTTACCTGATTGTTGTTTTGAGCCACCCGATCCGCAGGAGCTTAAAACTAAAGCAACAGTAAGAATAAATAAAAGTAGCTTTTTCATTGTTCTATTATTTCGATTAGTTATTATTTACTTAATACTCTCACAACAGGAGGGTAAGCAAAATCATTCCATATCCTGTCAGCAATCGACTTGTCAATTTTGCCATCATAAACCAGCATTCTGTATTTTAACCTGTAAACATTACCCGGATTCAGAATCCACTCTTTATGCCTGATGGGGCAAAACTCAAAATATACATCCCCCCTGCCCCTGTTTTCAGTTATCGGCCAAACCCTCATTGGCTCAGGATGTTCCCTGTTTGAAGGGTGAGAGAAAAAGACTATCCCGGAATTGCCGTTATTCTTAAATGCACCATTCAGATCGGTCCATCGTGCCCGTGTTCCGTCAGCATCAAGTCTTGTTTTACCTTCGGATGTAAGTACAGTGCTGTTGTCTTTGGTCCACTCCTCATTCGCTCTGATTCCAATTCCACCGCCATATCTGTAAGCTTCAAAAACTATGGTTGAATCACCTGCCACTGATAAAAAAGTAGTCAGATCGACGAGATATGCTTTTAATCCAGTCAGGGGTTCTACATTCCATGCTCTCACATCCCAGACTTCATTAATAGCCAGTTCCTCATGCTTTTTACCCTGGAAATCAATATGTTCCTGTCTAACAGAAAAACCTCCATATACGGGGCCATTAACTGTAGAGTTTATCCCGGCAAATCTTACCGTTCCCTGTTTCTCATATAAATTCCAGAAATCGGTTACATGGTTGCCTATCTTAACCCTTGTCCATGGATTCCAGATGCCCACATGATGGTAATGGTCAGGTGGACTTACCCTGGTTAATATATTTCCGGAGGGTGTCATTAAAGGATGAATAAAACCGCTTCTCTTATAAGATGTATCAACTTTGGCAGGCGGGTAAAGAACAGCAGTCTGATAATGAAGGATCTCAGAATTGCCATTCTTCAGCACTATTGCTTCAGGAGTTACAACTGTAGTAATCTTGTTTTCAATATTTTGTCGCATATTTTTGTATAGAAAGTACTCCCTGGTTTTCCCTAAACCAGTGGTCCCATCCAGTACCCACCATAACTGAGGAATGTAGCCCGGTTCGATCTGATATGTCTTTTCGATTAGCTTCCCGTTAACTTTTTCAAAGAGTTGAAAAGACAACGTGTCGGCGATTGAGACAGCTTCCAATCCAAAGCTGACCGGTGTGTTTATCCTCTGGTAATTACCAGATTCGACCATAAGATGGAGAATTTCAGCTTTCTGGGATTTTGCCGGAAAGCAATAAGAAACAAGGACAAGGCATGCAAGTAAAATACGGTTCATAATTATATTCTTTTTGATTGTTCTTTCACAGTATCAATAAAAGCTTTGATATTATTATTGTTAACATCGGGAGGCATTCCTCCTCCTGCCGACCAGATTATACGATTATAGTCACTTATCTCTCCAAACGCCTTATTTACAGCAGCCTTAACCTGTTCCGGGGTTCCACCTGCCAGAACATCCCTGGGGGGGATATTGCCGACAAGAACAACCTCGGGTCCTGCCAGTTTACGTATTTCACCAAGAGAGTGTTCAAAAGAAAAATTAAACATATTTGCACCCATCTCCTTCAGGTATTTTGCTGTTATCAGTCCTTCTGCATCATTATGAAGAAAACGCACTCTTACACCTGTGCTGCTGAATATTTTTTTTAAATATGGAAGAACAAATTCTTTAAACTCCATCTCCCCTACAAAGCCAATAATATCATCAAGTATCAAAACTCCGTCAATAGATGGGAAACACTCTTTCTGCCAGGCTAACCAGTCGCAGATAAAATCGGTGATTTTTTTAAGAAGCCTGTGTGTACCATCGGGATCCATCGCAATTGCCATCATAAATTCTGTTGTCCCCATCAGAAAACTGGCAATATTCAGAGGGCCCCTGGCTATAGCAAACCTTATCTGATGGTCGGCCTTGATGATTGCATCCTGATTATTTTTCAGGCGGTTGATCATAAATGGTAATAATCCATCAGTCTTGACATTTGGTTGCGGAAGCGAATCTACCCCTTCAATGCCTGAAAGAATTTTTTCAGCATGAGGAAGACTTTTTTCAAGAAATATCATTCTTGAACCAAACGCCGAAGGCTCGGTGCACATCCCATATTCTGACCAGAATGCAGGCATAAACCAAACATCCGGAAATGTGTTAACTGCTTTCAGGTTCGATTTCAGCCAATGTTTATCAGATGAATAGAAATCGATATTTGAGATCCCATACCAGTCGGGTATCCACGGACTGTCAATAATAAAACCTACCGGCTGATAGTTCAGTTTTTTTCCGTTAATCAGAGCAACCAGATCATTCCATGAAGAATTGCGCATAATGATTTAAAGCTAGTTCAAAAAATAAATATGTGAAAGATATGATAATTATTTCTTCATCGTCTCCATCCTGTATGAATCAATCGGATCGCATGTACAAACAAGATTACGATCACCGTAACCATCATCTATTCGACCTACTGTGGGCCAGAACTTATTCTCAACGACCCATTTAAGCGGAAAAGCAGCTTTCTGGCGGTCATAGGAATGGTTCCATTCGTTGGCTGTTACAACCTTAACAGTGTGTGGTGCATTATGCAGAACATTATCCTCTTTATCCGCTTTACCATCTTTTATTTCCTGTATCTCATTCCAGATTGATTTCAGGGCGCTTACAAACTTATCGAGTTCCTGAAGCGACTCGGATTCAGTAGGTTCCACCATAAGTGTTCCGTGAACAGGGAATGATAGAGTTGGTGCATGGAATCCATAATCCATCAATCTTTTAGCAATATCCGATTCTGTAATACCTGCATCTGTTTTAAAATTCCTGCAATCGAGAATCATCTCATGTGCAACAAATCCTTCAGTTCCGGTATAAAGAGTTTTGAACCATCCCTTCAATGATGCAGCAATATAATTGGCATTAAGTATGGCATATTTCGTCGCCAGGGTTAATCCGTAGGAACCCATCATCATCACATAGGCATGAGAAATTGTAAGTACATGTCCGCTTCCGAAGGGAGCGCCGGCAACTGCTGTGGTACCATGACTTCCACCTGTTTTAACTACCGGGTGGGAAGGCAGGAACTCAGCCAGTTTATCATTTACAAGGATGGGCCCCATTCCTGGTCCACCACCACCATGAGGTATGGCGAAGGTTTTGTGAAGGTTAAGATGACAGGCGTCAGCTCCGATATGTCCGGGATTGGTTAGTCCGACCTGAGCATTCATATTCGCCCCGTCCATATAAACCAGTCCGCCATTTGCATGGATGATATCTGACATTTCAGTAATTGCGGCTTCAAATACGCCATGGGTTGAAGGATAGGTAATCATGAAACAGGCAAGATCAGCTTTATTCTCCTCAGCCTTTTTCTTTAGGTCTTCAACACTGATATTGCCCCTTTCATCACAATCAACAACCATAATCTGCATCCCTGCCATAGCGGCACTTGCAGGGTTTGTACCATGTGCTGATGATGGAATCAAAACTATATTCCTGTTTCTTTCACCCCTGCTCAGATGATACTCACGAATCACCATTAGCCCGGCATATTCTCCTGCAGCACCAGAGTTGGGCTGAAAAGAGATTGCTGAAAATCCTGTAATTTCTTTAAGAGCTTCGCCAAGTTCATCCATAATCTGATAATAACCCAGTGCCTGATTTTTTGGAACAAAGGGATGAATATTCCCGAATGCAGGCCAGCTCATGGCAAACATTGAACTTGCGGGATTAAGTTTCATTGTACATGAGCCGAGAGAAATCATGCTATGCGTAAGAGAAAAATCTTTTCTTTCAAGCATTTTAATATACCGCATCATCTCAGTCTCGCTATGGTACCTGTGAAAATTTCCCTCTTTTAAAAAAGCTGATTTCCTGAGGAACTTCTCTTCAATGCATTTGCAGTCACAGTAAGAGTTAACATGAACCAGTGTTTTCCCTGCTGCTTTTGCAAATATCTCAACAATGATGTTTATCTCTTTAATAGTAGTTATCTCATCCGTACTTATGATTACCGAATTATCACCTGGATAGTAGAAGTTCATTTCTGCTTCAAGTGCCAGTTTCATTATACTATCTGCTAAAATGCCACCTGGGAGACCAATTTTAATTGTATCGAAGAACATAGAATTCAATTGCTTATATCCCAACTCTTTAAGAGTACAACTAATGGTGCAGACTGATTTGTGGATATGCGTGGAGATATTTTTTAACCCATCGGGCCCATGGTACTGGGCGTACATTCCCGACATTGTAGCAAGGAGAGCCTGGGCAGTGCAGATATTTGATGTTGCCCTCTCGCGTTTGATATGCTGTTCCCGTGTCTGCAATGCCATCCTTAACGCACTATTTCCCTGTGCATCAATCGATATACCGATGATACGACCCGGCATGCTCCTTTTAAGTTCATCTCTGGTTGCAAAATATCCGGCATGTGGACCTCCGAAACTCATCGGCAGACCCATCCTCTGGTTTGAACCAACAACAATATCAGCACCCCATTCTCCGGGAGGAATGAGCATAGCAAGACTCATCAGGTCGGCAGCTACTCCCACCAGCGCTCCGGCAGCATGAGCCTTGTCAGTAAATTCCTTATAATCCCTGATCTGACCCGAAGCAGCAGGATATTGAACCAGTGATCCGAAAAACATCTCATTAAAAGCAACCTCATTATATTTCCCAATAATAAGTTCAATACCGAGCGGATTGGAACGTGTCTTAATTACATCAAGCGTCTGTAAAAAAACGTCTTCATCAACAAAAAACTTATTTGCACCTGTCTTTACAGCAGCACGTGATCTTGCGTTGAACATCATGATCATTGCCTCTGCTGCTGCCGTTGATTCATCGAGTAGTGAGGCATTGGCGATCTTCATACCGGTAAGTTCAATTATCATAGTCTGAAAATTCAGGAGAGCTTCAAGCCGCCCCTGCGAAATTTCAGCCTGATAAGGAGTATACGATGTGTACCATGAAGGATTTTCCAAGACATTCCGGATGATCACCGACAGAGGAGCAACGCCATAATATCCCTGACCAATGAAGGAACGGAACATTTTATTCTTCTGACCAAGAGATTTGATATGATTAAGGTATTCGAATTCACTCATTGCTTCCGGAAGACTGAGTGGCTTTTCGAGCATAATTGATTCCGGAACTGTTTTTTCAATTAACTGGTCGAGCGAATTAACACCAATAGTTTTCAGCATCTGCGGCAACTCATGATCACGCGGACCATTATGACGGTTAACAAACTTATCTGAAGGCATATATTTTATTTTATTTGATCAAAAAAAATCTGGTTTGAGTTCTAAGATTTATAAGGATAATGATAAGAAATTCTTTGCAAAATTAACAGGATTTATATGATGCAAAATAAGGATTTGATTTCATTTCCCTTTTAATTGTTGTTCTATTTCCATGCCCCGGGTACACTACAGTTGACGGGGGAAGAATAAACAATTTATTCCTGATGCTTTTTATTAGTGTATCATGATCACCACCAGGAAGATCAGTTCTTCCAATACTTCCTGCAAAGAGGGCATCCCCGGTAAATACACATCCATTATTTTCGCTGTAAAAAGCAAGGCTTCCTGCTGTATGACCCGGAACAAGAAGAGCCACAAGTTCTGTGGTTCCGAAAGTTATTATCTGATTGTCAGTTATGAAGCCTGCAGGTTCAGGTGGATCATCCATATTTAAACCAAAAAGCATCGCATGTTGCACAGAGTTTTTTCTATTCATTTCATCATATTCACTGGAATGAGTTTTCAGGTTATAACGATCAAGTATGAATTTATTTCCAAAAATATGATCGAGATGGCAATGTGTATTTAACAGTAGTACCGGATTAAGATTTTTATTCTTAATAAATCCGGTAAGTTCTTCAGATTCATGTTTATTATAACAACCGCAATCGATAATTGCGCAATCGCCTGATTGATCGACAAGTATATATGTGTTAACCTCAATTGGGGAAAAGACAAGCTTAAAAATCTCCATAGTAAATTATTTACCGTTTACAGTTCCTTTCAACATTGGCACAAAAACAAAATATCCATGCTCGGAATACTCGAAGCTATCTGATCCTGTCCGTTCCACAACAGTCATAACCTGTGAACCCGAATTGCCAAGAGGTATTACGAGCCTTCCTCCAATCTTAAGCTGTTGAAGTAGTGTTTGGGGAACCTCCTGAGCGGCTGCTGTGATAATAATACCATCGTATGGTCCATACTGTGGTTTGCCCTCATATCCGTCACCGTAAAAGAAATCTGCAGTATATCCCAGGGACGTTAGTGTTCTCTGGGCTTTTACAAAAAGCTCTCTGAAGCGTTCTATAGTATAAACTTTTGCTCCCATCTCAGCGAGTATCGCAGCCTGGTAACCTGAGCCGGTTCCTATTTCAAGAACTTTATCTCTCTTTTTCACCCTCAGCAGAGAGGTCTGGACTGCCACTGTATAAGGTTGTGATATTGTCTGACCCGATGTTATAGGAAAAGCTTTATCGACATAAGCATGAATAAGAAATGCAAGATCCATAAAAAGATGCCTGGGAACTGTATCGATGGCCCTTAATACCTCTTCATCATTAATTCCTTTCTGCCTGAGCTCTGCAACAAGTTTTTTTCGTTTGCCTTTCGCCTCAAATGTATCTGTCATCTGATATCCGGGAGTATAAAAATTTTATTCCAACAAAAATATAAAAATTGTAAGACAGCCATCGTAAGAAGTTGCACTCATTTCTTTTTGTATATCGAAAACAGGTCGCTCTGGTTCGATCTGAAAGTTGCATTTTATATGATTGGTATTATTTTTAAAGGGGAAGGGATTTAACAGGCGACAGGCGACAGGCGACAGGCAACAGGCAGCAGGCGGCAGGCAGCAGGCGGCAGGTGGTAAGATATCAACTTTAGACTCACTACGAGCAATGAGCTACGAGCTATGAGCTGACAATTATAAAAAAGAAAATTTAACTCTAATACAACTTAAATTTACTAAGGGGTTTATACACTGGTCCTGATTGAAGCAGGATGCTTTCATATAGGATAACCTCATTAACAGGTACTTTTTGGATTTCGGTATCCCGATATTTCTCAATTAACTCTTTTAGTGCATTCCCTGTTTTCAAAAATTTTATTCTTCCGAGTGTAAGATGAGGTTTGAAGGGACGGTCCTCAATTTTAGTTCCTGCATCTTCCAATCCATTCTTAATATAATCATTTAATTGCATCAGTTTTTCAGATGGTTCAATCCCGGTCCAGATAACACGCGGATCACTCATATTTTTAAAAACGCCTGATCCTCTGAGAATCAGTTCAAATGTTCCAAATCCTTCACATTTTGCCTTAAGCATTGCACTGATAATTTTTATCCTTTCCTCCTCAATATCTCCCAGGAATGCCAGTGTTATATGGATATTGTCAGGATTTGTCCATTTGATGCTTTCGCTGCCTAAACCAGACTTAAATGATGAAATCATCTTCAAAAGGGTTTCACCTACCTCAACTTTCACTGCTATAAAAATCCGTTTCATTCTGACAAGTCTGTTCTTAAGTTGGTTTTATAATCTACCGGCATCGATTTCTCTGATGATCGATTCTATCAGGGCATCTTCACCATAAGCGTCATATTCTTCTTTAAGGTTTGAACCGAAAATACGGGCAATACCCTGCCAGAAAGCAGCGGTTAACTTGCCCCGATATTCACGGATCAAAGAGTACGAGGTATTCTGTGTCTCCCTGTCAATCAGCTTAATAAGAAGTCTTCCCTGTGTTATTGTCATATTCACCATATCACCTTCATATTCTGCAAACACATCCTTTTCAACATCTTTAATATAATTCTTCCGTTCCTTCTCACTTGTAATGCTCTTCATCTCCTCATTTACCTGGTTCAGTCTTATCCTCACTATTAATGCATAAGGATATACTTTTTTAATATTATAAATGAGTCTTTCGTATTTTCGATATTCATTTCTTCCGGCACTCCCTGGCCGGGCAACAACAGTTACCTCTTTGATTTCAACTTCTGGCATGGTTATTCCATCTCTTTTCACATTTTGTAAAAAGTAAAACCTATCCTGCAAGGTATCATTCTTTTGTTTTAATGTATCCTTCTGTCCTGTTACATCAGTGACAAAAAGAAATATTACCAATATTAAAAATATGAGTCTCACAAATGGAATGTTTTTGCAAATGTATCAAATTATGGGCCACATATTATTATTCAAGGCAGTGCTATTTTTCTTCATGAGTTAATAAAAATCCCAGATTCCCATTTGCAAAGAATCTTTTAAAAAGTAAATTTGTTAAAAGCATTATCAGAGTCGGAAATCGGAAGACGGATCAATTAGAAATTAGAAATTACGAATTGAGATAAGATAATTCGTAATTCGTAATTCCCAACTGATATTCGGACTTCGGACTTCCAACTGATTAGTTACAAATTAAATAATAACCAGACATGAAAAAACTGATAATCATTGTTTTACTATTTGTTTCCCTCACCTCGTTAGTTAATGCGCAAAGGAAAACTGTTCATTTACCTGATTTACCAGGGTATGTCACTCTGAAGTGTGATTTTCATATGCATACGGTCTTTTCCGATGGAAATGTCTGGCCGACAGTGAGAATCGATGAGGCATTGCGTGATGGTCTTGATGCCATTGCAATTACTGATCATCTTGAATACACCCCAAAAGAGGATTTTATTCCTGTTGACTTTAATGCGGCCTGGAAAATTACAGAAGGATACGCAAAAGAAAGAAATCTTATTCTTGTACATGGTACGGAGATAACAAGGAAAATGCCTCCCGGACATTTTAATGCACTGTTTATCAAGGATGCATCAATTATTGCAAAAGACTCTGTATGGGACTCTATTGAAGAAGCGATAAAACAAGGCGCATTCCTGCAGTGGAACCACCCCGGATGGAAATCACAACAGCCTGACGGTATTCCCAAAATGTACGATATTCATGAAAGACTTATCAGGAACGGATGGCTGCACGGAATTGAATTTTTTAACGACAGCGAATATTATCCTCTTGTTTTTACATTATGCAAACAAAACAACCTTGCACTGATGGGCAACAGTGATGTCCATGGGACAATAAGTGAGATTTATTCAGAACCAGAAGATACAAACAGGCCGATGACCCTTGTTTTTGCAAAAAAAAGAAATCACGATTCCCTTAAAGAAGCAATGTTTGCCGGTCGTACTATGGTGTACTTCAGAGATATTCTGGCAGGAAAAGAGGAATATGCCAAACCGTTTTTTTATCAGTGTATCTCTGTTGGTAAGCCCTTTTACCAGAACGACAAAAGTCTGTTTTTTGAAGTGACCAATAATTCAGATATTCCATTCTATCTTACCAATGGTATTGCAAATGCTCCGGCTTATGTTACCCTTGCAGCCAATTCAGTAACAAGAGTGGTCCTCAGCAAAAAGATTACCGCTCCCTTATTTTATGATGTTAGAAATGTGCTTATCGGGGAAAAAGAAGTACTCAGAATTGAATTGAAATATTAAAATCAAAATTTCTCTTTAGCAAGCTTCAGTATATCATCATCTTTAACAACAGGTCTGATCCTGAAAGAGTACTCATATT
>JBAWXY010000057.1:0-14363 GCA_037143835.1 Bacteroidota bacterium | reverse complement strand
GATGATAATAAGAGCATTTTAAGCACACTCGAAATTCTACTCTCACCTGAATTTCAGACTGTAACAACATTATCTAATCCAAACCAGATTCCAACCGAGTTAAGGAAGAAAGACTACAACCTGGTAATCCTCGACATGAATTTCCAGGCAGGGGTAAATACCGGAAATGAAGGTATATACTGGCTTGGAAGAATTAAAGAGACTAATCCGGAAGTATCAGTGGTTATGATAACGGCTTATGGTGATATTGATATTGCAGTCAAGGCTTTGAAAGCAGGAGCTTCGGATTTCATACTGAAACCATGGGATAATGAGAAATTGCTTGCAACACTAAAACTTGCCATCCAGCTTAATCTTTCGAAAAACGAGGTTAAGCATCTTAAGGAGAGAGAAACAGAACTTAAGAAAGAGTTTAACCGTGACCAGAAGTTCATCATCGGTTCATCACCTCAGCTGATGAAGGTACTTAACATGGTCAGGAAAGTTGCAAAGACCGATGCTAACGTATTGATTACCGGAGAAAACGGTACCGGTAAAGAGTTGATAGCACAGGAAATTCATCGTATGTCGAACAGATCCAAAGAGGTACTGGTAAGTGTGGATATCGGTTCTTTGAGCGAATCTCTCTTTGAAAGTGAACTATTTGGACATATTAAAGGAGCTTTCACAGATGCCCGCGAGAAAAGACAAGGTAAATTTGAAATTGCTGATAAAGGCACTCTTTTCCTTGATGAGATAGGAAACCTGTCGTTTCATCTTCAGGCAAAACTGCTTTCAGCTATTGAGAACCGTCAGATTACACGTATAGGCTCAAATCAGCTGATTCCAACCGACATACGCCTGATATGTGCTACCAACAGAAACCTTGAAAGTATGGTTCATGAAGGACTCTTCCGTGAGGATCTTCTTTACCGTATCAACACAATCCAGATTGAATTGCCTCCGCTACGAGACCGGGGAAATGATATAATCATTCTTTCCGAATTCTTTTTAAAAAAATATGCTTACAAATACAATAAACCAAATCAGAAAATTAACCAGCAGGCAAATGAAAAACTGCTGAAGTATTCCTGGCCTGGCAATATCCGTGAACTTCAGCATACCATTGAAAAAACAGTAATATTAAATGAAACAGCTATAATAAAACCGGAGGATTTATTTTTGCGGCAAACCAATTCAATAAAGAATCACGACTCTTTCAATACACTTGAAGAGATGGAAAAACAAATGATTCAGAATGCCCTTGAGAAGAATAACGGTAACTTTACTGCTGCGGCAGACCAGCTTGGGGTGACCAGGCAAACTCTGTACAACAGACTTAAAAAAACCGATAAATGATCAGTAAAAACCTATATTTCAATATAATAATAAGAGTAATGCTGATAGTAATGTTCTCTTCATTACTGGGATATTTTGCCTTTATAAATCAATCGTTACGTTTTTCAATTATCTTTTTTATAGCAATAGCTTTTCTGACAATCAGCCTGATATCATATTTAAACTCGACAAACAAGAAGATCAGATTCTTTTTCGATTCTGTCAGAAACGATGATTCAAATCTCTCGTTTCCTGTTGATGCAAAGGAGAGGAGTTTCAGGGAGTTATACCAGAGTATGAACAGGGTGAATAAACAGATTCAGAAGTTAAAAATTGAGAACAGGAACCAGGAACAATATTTTCAGATATTGCTTGAACATCTTGCAACGGGGATTATTACCTATAATGAAAAAGGATTCATTTTACACGCCAATTCATCAGCAAAAAGACTGCTTTCGACAGATGTTCTTACTCATTTGCAGCAAATTGAACGGATAGACCGGAAGCTATTTCAAACAATAAACAGTATCAAGCCATTTGAAAGGCGGTTAGTAGCTATAAACAATGAACAGGGCGAAATACAGTTATCTCTTAAGGCAACATCGTTTAGAACTAATAATAATGAGTTGATAATTCTTTCAATCCAGGATATCAAGAATGAACTTGATGAAAAAGAGCTTGAATCGTGGATGAAACTGATAAGGGTCTTAATGCATGAAATAATGAACTCCATCACACCAATAACATCCCTGTCGGAAAGTCTTTCACACATTTATAGTACAGAAGGAATCCCTGTTTTACCTGAAGCGGTGACTGCTAAAACTATAGTCACCACATTACAGGGTTTGAATGTCATAAAGGAACAGGGAAAAGGTTTGATGTCATTTGTTGAATCGTATCGTAAGCTGACCCGTGTGCCGGAACCTGTAAAGAAATTCTTCAGGGTGGCTGACCTTTTGAGTCGTGTACAGATTCTTTATAGTTCGCTTGAAAGGAGCGACAGAATTGATTTGTCTTTTTCATTGAAAGATCCTGATCTTGAAATTTTTGCAGATCAAAACATGATTTCACAGGTGTTAATAAACCTTGTAAAGAATGCTCTTGAAGCCAATGAAAATAATCCCAATGGAAAAATTATAATTGTCGCAGGTTCTGATATTAACCTTCATCCTGAAATATGTGTCATTGATAATGGCCCGGGAATTACTGAAGAAAACCTTGATGAAATATTTGTCCCGTTCTTTACTACCAAGCAGAATGGATCAGGAATTGGTCTCAGCATCTCAAAACAGATCATGAGGGTGCACGGGGGATACCTGAAAGTCAGATCAGTTCCAGGCAAGGAGACAGTATTCTGCCTGAGTTTCTAATCGTACTTTATAGCTTTTACGGGTGTAATCCTGCTTATTAATTGCGACGGGACAAGAAGCATAACGATAATAGCAATCATTGTGCCGGCGTTGAGCAAAAGAATATGGGCCAGTTCAAGATTAACAGGCACAGTTTTAATATAATATGAACTGGGATCGAGTGTAATTAATCCTGTTTTAAGCTGAATAAATGCCAGTCCGATTCCGATCAGATTACCCCATAATAATCCCTTCCCGATAAGATAGGCAGCCTGATACAGAAATACTTTTCGTATTGTGGTGTCTTCAGAACCAAGAGCCTTAAGGATACCGATCATATTGGTTTTTTCAAGAATAAGGATTAGTAAACCTGATATCATGTTAAACCCTGCTACAACCAGCATAAGGAAAATAATAATGATAACATTGATATCCTGAAAGTTCAGCCAGTCAAATATCTGGGGATACTTTATCCTGATATTAGTCACCTTAAACTTTGCCTCTTCCTCCGTTATTTTATAGCCAATTACATCCCTTACTGCCATGGTCATGGCATCGAGTTCATCAAAATCATCAATGAATACTTCAAATCCGCTGACCTGGTCATCTTCCCATCCGTTGAGCCTCTTGATATGCCCTATATCGCAGAAAACGTAAATCTTATCAAACTCTTCAAGGCTTGTTTCGTAGATGCCACAGATCGTGAATTTTCTCATGCGCGGAGGGTCCTGCACAAAATGCATGACAAATGAATCTCCAGTCCGGAGCCTGAGCATATCGGAGATCTTCTTGGAAATGATTACTTTATTTCTAATAGCAGTATCGGTGACCGTGAACACTGAACCATCAACCATATTACTGCTGAAGTAGCTCCAATCAAAGTCGCTTCCGATCCCTTTCAATACCACACCCTGGATATCCTCGTCCGTCTTAATGATCCCTGCTTTTGTAGCGAATACCTGAAGATGTCTGATCCCCGGGATCTGTTTTATTTTGGGAATAAATTCCTGTGTATCACTAATTGGCGTAGTTTCGAATGAGATGTTCGAATCGAAGTTCATGATCTGGATATGCGATCCGAACCCGACAACCTTCTCCCTGATCTCTTTTTTGAAGCCAGTAAGAATGGATACTGCAAGTATCATCACGGCAAGGCCCATTGCAATGCCGATTATGGCAATGACATTTATGGGACGTGAAAATGAAGTGCCTTCGCGTCTTCCTTTGATGAGCCTGTGTGCTATGAAATATGGTAAATTCATTTGATTGAAAAGTTTTTAAATTTAAGTAGATTTACAGGAAGAAAAAACTTATCGAATGAAAAGGTTTAAATATTTGCTTTTTGCATTGACTATATCTGTTTCTTCTGCTTATTGTTTAGGTTCCAGGAAGGATCCAATTCCAGGAGCGTATCAGATTGAGCTATATAAGCAGTTAATTGAAGGTAAATCAGTTGCTGTGGTCGCAAACCAGACTTCCATGATTGGAAAGACACACCTTGTTGATAATCTGTTATCAATAGGTATTGATATCAGGGTGATATTCGCCCCGGAACATGGTTTCAGGAATATGGCTGATGCCGGTGAAAGGATCGAAAATAGTAAAGACACTGAAACAGGTATCTCTTTAATAAGCCTATATGGGACGCATCTGAAACCAACCACTGAAGATCTGGCTGGGATTGATATTATAATTTTTGATATCCAGGATGTAGGTGCCCGATTCTATACATATATATCTACACTTCACTACATTCTGGAATCATGCGCAGAGAATCATGTAAAATGCCTCGTACTCGACAGACCCAATCCGAACGGTTTTTATTTTGATGGGAATGTCCTCGATACGGCATACAGCTCTTTTGTGGGAATGGATCCTGTACCGATTGTTCATGGGATGACTGTGGGCGAATATGCTCAAATGATCAATGGGGAGGGATGGCTGAAGGGCGGAGTGAAATGCGATCTGACTGTTATTAAGTGTAAGAATTACACTCATAAAACTTTTTATGAACTTCCGGTAAAGCCATCACCAAACCTCCCAAACCAGACCTCGGTTTACCTGTATCCTTCCATCTGTTTTTTCGAAGGCACTGTGATCTCTTGTGGAAGAGGTACTTCATTCCCGTTCCAGACATTCGGAAATCCTGACCTGCCCGACCGGGGATTCAGTTTTATTCCGGAGAGCGTTCCCGGTGCAAAAAAGCCTCTTCTACTTGGAATTAAATGCTATGGAACCGATCTCAGGGATGCAATTAAAAAGAAACTGGTACCAAAACCGCAGCTTAATCTCGATTGGGTAATAGGTGCATATAACGATTACCCCAACAAAGATAAGTTCTTTAAACCCTATTTCGATGTTCTTGCAGGAGGTCCGGTTTTAAGGGAACAGATACAGAAGGGGATGACTGCAAAAGAAATCAGGGCAACCTGGAAAGAGGCTCTGATTAAATATGCAAAGATCAGGGAGAAATACCTGTTATACTGATTTCGATTTAACTGATATAAATATAGTGTAAGTTATATTTAATCAGAACAATCCTTCGGTTGATAGATATCTCTCACCTGTATCATAGCAAAATGTAAGGATTTTTGATCCTTTAGCGAATTCATTCAATTTTTGATTCACCGCAGCTAATGATGCTCCTGAGGATATTCCTACAAACAATCCTTCTTCTTTGGCTGCTCTTTTTACAAAAGTAAATGCCTCTTCTTTGCTTACTTTTATTATCCCATCTAACAGTTCTGTTTTTAAAATAGAAGGTATAAACCCTGCTCCAATTCCCTGCAATGGATGTGGTCCCGGGGATCCACCACTCAATACAGGAGATAATTCCGGTTCAACTGCAAATACTTTCAGGTTCGGGAATTTATTTTTTAACACTTCGGCACATCCGGTTATATGTCCACCGGTACCTACCCCTGCAATCAGATAATCCAGGCCATCAGGAAAATCATTGATGATTTCCTGTGCAGTAGTATCTTTGTGAATATTGGTGTTGGCGGGATTATCAAACTGCATCGGCATCCAGGAGTCTGGTGTTTCCATGACCAATTCTCCGGCACGTTCTATTGCACCTTTCATCCCTTTTTCACGTGGGGTAAGTACAAATTCCGCACCATAAGCGCTCATTATTTTTCTTCTTTCAAGTGACATTGATTCGGGCATTACCAGAATAAGTCTATACCCTTTTACTGCTGCCACCATTGCCAGTCCAATTCCTGTATTACCTGAAGTTGGCTCAATAATTACACTTTGTTGTTTAAGTAGCCCCTTTTTTTCTGCATCATCTACCATTGATAGTGCAATACGGTCTTTTATGCTGGCGCCAGGGTTGGCTCTTTCCAGTTTTACCCAAACTGAAAAATCAGGGTTAAAAAGACGGTTGATTTTTACATGAGGTGTGTTACCTATTGTTTCAAGAATTGAATTTACCTTCATAATATTAAAATTTTGTAAAAGTTATATCAGATAATAAAGTTTATAGGTTCCTGAAAACCATTCTGGTTTCTCACAATTATTTCGCTTTTATGATAAACCACTGAGAAAGGTGCGATACTTTCTGTGAGCCATACATTGCCACCGATGATGCTGTTTCTGCCAACAACTGTCTCCCCTCCCAGAATTGTACAGCCGGCATACAAAATAACATTATCTTCAATGGTAGGGTGTCTCTTTTTAGATGCTTTACTTTTATCTACACTTAATGCGCCAAGAGTAACTCCCTGATAAAGTTTTACATTGTTTCCAATATTTGCAGTTTCACCGATAACAATGCCTGTGCCGTGGTCTATCGAAAATGGACAACCAATTGTTGCTAAGGGGTGAATATCGATCCCTGTAACTTTATGAGCATATTCTGTTATAATCCGGGGAAGCAGAGGTACCGATAACTGTGACAGAGAATTTGCAATACGATAGCAGAATATGGCAAAAAACCCCGGATAAATGGCAATGACTTCGATTAATTGTGTAGCTGCAGGATCAGATTCAAGAATAAAATTGGCGTCTTTGAGAAGTGTTTTTTTTATATTCTCAAGATTTTTGAAAAATTGTTGGGTAACCTTTTCTTTTTTTTCCGTCAACCCGGATAATATATTTAGCATTTGATTCTGCGGATCATTGAGATTATTCTTTATTTCAGTATCCGAATAAGAATTAGTGGTTGGGAAAAGCAGTCTAAAAACAGATTTGATGGTCTTTTCAACGGCTTTTTTATGAGGTAGGGTAATATCTGGCATGGCAAAATGTAATTAAGTGGCTTTAAAAGATATATAACATTTGATAACCCACAGGTGTTCATTCCTGCACCCCACACCTCAAGCCTGATACCAATATCATACCCTTCCCGGATAAACCTTCAGTGCTTCTGCAAGGATCATCATCGCATCCTTAAGGTCATCGATTTTAAGGACATAGGCAATGCGTACCTCATTCTTACCTGAGCCGGGAGTTGAGTAGAAACCCGAGGCAGGCGCAACCATGACGGTCTGATTATTATATTCAAACTCTTCAAGAAGCCACTGTGCGAACTTGTCGGCATCATCAACCGGAAGTTTGACAACAGTGTAAAACGCTCCTTTTGGTTTAGGACAATAGACACCAGGTATTTTATTGAGAGCCTCAACCATGTAATTTCTACGTGCGGTGTATTCTTTGTTTACGTCTTTGAAATACTGATCAGGAGTATCAATTGAAGCCTCACCGGCAATCTGTCCGAGTCCGGGAGGGGAGAGGCGCGCCTGTGCAAATTTAAGAGCAGTGGAGATCACTTCTTTGTTTTTTGATATCAGTGCACCAATCCTTACACCACATTCGCTGTAACGTTTGGATACCGAATCGAGCATTATGACATTATTCTCAATACCTTCCAGGTTCATTGCTGAGAAATGTTCAGCCCCGTCATAGCAAAACTCACGGTAAGCCTCATCAGAAAAGAGAAACAGATCATATTTCTTAACTATTTTCTTAAGATGAAGAAGTTCTTCCTTCGAATAGAGATACCCGGTCGGATTATTTGGATTACATACAATTATACCTTTGGTCTTTGGGGTGATCTTTTTTTCTATCTCTTTAATTGGAGGAAGGGCAAAATCTTCTGTAATATAAGAAGTTACAGGAACGATTCTAATGCCGGCAGTTGTTGCAAAACCGTTATAATTAGCGTAGAATGGCTCCGGGGTAATAACCTCATCACCTGGATTGACGCACGACATAAGAGCAAATAGTATAGCCTCCGACCCGCCTGTTGTGATCAGCATTTCGGTATGATCTATATTAATTCCGATCTTCTGATAATATGCCGCCAGCTTACGGCGGTATGATTCGTTGCCTGCCGAATGGCTGTACTCAATGACTTTCAGATTAATGTTGCGGAGAGCATTCAATGCTACTTCAGGAGTTGGGATATCAGGTTGTCCGATATTAAGATGATAGACTTTTCTCCCTTTACGTTTTGCTTCTTCCGAGTATGGAACAAGCTTCCTTATTGGTGATGCAGGCATCGCTTTGCCTTTATCGGATATTGTTGGCATATAAATAATGTATTATAATCCTTATACTTTATGGAAACAAAAGTAAGAAAAATCATATATTAATTTATCGACCTGGTTTATTTATGAATAGATATTGTTTCCCTCTGATTTTGCAGATTGCACAGATTTTTTTACCCTTTCTTCCCTTCAAATTGAACTTTTATTGGTATCATTAAAATTTCTATTTTTGCAGTTCAAATATTTAAAAACATTCTAAAATACGGCGATGGATATTCCTTCAAAATACGAGCCCGGGAAAACAGAGAGCAAGTGGTACAATTACTGGATGGAGCATGGATTTTTCAAAAGCACTCCCGATGAGAGAGAGCCTTATACAATTGTTATCCCTCCGCCCAATGTCACTGGAGTACTTCACATGGGGCACATGCTTAACAATACAATCCAGGATGTGCTGGTGCGCAGGGCAAGGATGCAGGGGAAAAACGCCTGCTGGGTACCCGGTACAGACCATGCATCAATTGCAACAGAAGCAAAAGTCGTTGCGAAGCTTAAGGCAGAAGGAATTGAAAAGCGCAATCTTACGAGGGAAGAGTTTCTCGGCCATGCCTGGGAATGGACTCATAAGCATGGTGGTATAATCCTCGAACAGCTAAAACGTCTGGGAGCCTCGTGTGACTGGGATCGTACTCTTTTCACTATGGATGAGAAGAGATATGACTCGGTTATTAAGGTTTTCGTCGACCTGTTCAATAAAGGGCTTATTTACAGAGGTGTAAGAATGGTTAACTGGGATCCCCAGGCTATGACTGCTGTTTCAGATGAGGAGGTTAATTATACCGACGAAAAATCAAAGCTCTATTATGTTCGTTATAAGATAGTTGGAGAGGATGGATATGTGATGGTCGCCACAACCCGTCCCGAAACAATACTCGGTGATACAGCTGTCTGTGCACACCCCGATGATGAGCGTTACAAACATCTGAAAGGGAAAAAGGTTATTGTGCCCATGGCTAACCGGGAGGTGCCGTTTATTTTTGACAATTATGTTGATCCGGAGTTTGGGACAGGATGTCTTAAGATCACTCCGGCACACGATATTAATGACTACGAGATCGGTCTCAGACATAAGTTGCCCTCAATCGATGTTTTTAATGAAGATGGAACAATCAGCGAGAGGGCCGGTTTGTTTGTTGGTGTTGACAGGTTTAAAGCAAAAGAACTTGCTGAAAAGGAGCTTCAGAGAACCGGAAACCTGGTAAAGGTTGAAGATTATAATAATAAGATTGGCCGTTCGGAACGTACAAATGCAGTTATTGAACCAAGGCTCTCCCTTCAATGGTTTATGAAGATGAAGGAGCTGTCGCAACCTGCATTGGATGCTGTTAAAAATGGTGATGTTCAGATCCATCCGGCAAAATTTAAAAATCTTTACCGCCACTGGATGGAGAACGTACGCGACTGGTGTATCAGCCGTCAGTTGTGGTGGGGTCACAGGATACCTGCGTGGTATTATGATAATAACGAATTTGTTGTTGCAGAGAATATTTCCGAAGCCCTTGAAATGGCAAGGAAGAAAAGTGGGAACCATTCAATGAATGAGTGCGACCTGCGTCAGGATGAGGATGTACTTGATACATGGTTCTCGTCGTGGCTCTGGCCGATAACATCATTTGATGGTATAAATTATCCGGAGAATGCAGACATTAAATACTATTATCCGACAAATGACCTGATTACGGCTCCTGAAATCCTATTTTTCTGGGTTGCCCGAATGATAATTGCCGGTTATGAGTTCAGGGGAGAGAAGCCATTCAATAATGTATATCTTACCGGTCTGGTTCGCGACCAGCAGAAAAGGAAGATGTCCAAATCGCTGGGTAACTCTCCCGAACCAATCGACCTCATTGAAAAATATGGTGCAGATGGAGTAAGGGTGGGTATGTTATTATGCTCCCCTGCAGGTAACGACCTCCTTTATGAAGACAGTCTGCCTGAGCAGGGTCGTAATTTTGCCAATAAGATATGGAATGCTTTCAGGCTTGTAAATAGTTGGAAAGTTGACGATAATATCGAACAACCTGATTCATCGAAAGTTGCAGTGAAATGGATGGATGAGGTGATGAAGAAATCGATAAATGAGATTGATTTAAACTTCAGAAAATTCAGAATTTCGGAAGCTTTGATGATCACCTACAAATTATTCTGGGATGAGTTCTCTGGCTGGTATCTCGAGATCATCAAACCTGAATATCAAAAGTCTATCGACAGGATTACCTTTGATGCTACAATATCCGTATTTGATAAGCTTCTGAAGGTAATGCATCCTTTTATGCCATTCATTACTGAGGAGATATGGCAACTGCTTCTTGAGAGGAAAGATGGTGAAAGTCTCATGGTGACCCGGATGCCTGAAGCTAAAAAATTCAATAAGGATCTGATTACCAGCTTTGATTCCATTAAGGAGACGATAAGTGCAGTAAGGACCGTCAGGAAAAGTAAGGATATTCCAAATAAAGAAACTCTTAACCTTCTGGTTCGCTCTGACAAAGATAGTTTCGATAGTGAGTTTCTTCCGGTTATCTGTAAACTATGTAATTTGTCGGAAGTGTCATTTGTTGAAGAGAAGCAGGAAGGAGCAGCCTCATTTATGGTAGGAACGACTGAGTATTTTATCTTGCTGGGCGGCAAACTGGATATTGAAGGAGAACTTGCAAAGATACAGGAGGATCTGGATTACAATAGGGGATTTTTGGTTAATGTGATGAAAAAGCTTGCAAATGAGCACTTTGTTCAGAATGCTCCTGCCAAAGTACTGGAGTTGGAAAGAAAGAAAAAGAGTGATGCGGAGTCGAAGATAAAATCCCTTGAGGAGCGAATGAAAGAATTGAAAAGCAAGACAAGATTACGGCATTAGCTTCCTGACGAAATAATTCTGATCAACAAGGATAAGTTCCCAGTCGTTATTCAGGATAAGTAGCCATCCCTCTCCGGAAATATGGTTTTTATCTGCTTTAAATCCTTTTGCAGTAATCCGGAGATACTTAAAATTATTTGAAACAAGGCAACCTCCTTTATCAACTGTAAGCTTCCCCCAGTTATCTGATATCCTCATTGAACTGTAGAGGGTTCCCAGGGTGTCGAGTGAATGGATATTTTCCGGTTCAAAGTCAAAATAGGGACTTTCAAGTTCAAGGAATACTACGGGTTTTTCTGTGAAGGTGCTGATCTGTTTATGTACTCGTTCTTTGATATCTGCAAGACGTTGCTCTTCTTCCTTATTTATTGCAACAATATCATAATTTACTGCCAGGCTACCTGCCACATCTCTGCATATTGCAGGCAGTTCAATGTTATATAGTTCTTTTACAGCACTTCCAAGGTCAAAATTATCTGTCTGAATTTTATGAAAATCAAATCCCTTATCATAAAGCAACGAGGCATACAGTGCACCATGAATGAATCCGAATGACCTTGCGTATGATTGCATAGAGTAAACCCTGTTGAGATTTTCGAAAAGCCTGGTTTTGTATTCCTCGGGTGAATTAGTGCAAAGAAGTGTATAAGTAAATGTTGCAAGGCCTTCATAGATCTCGAACCTGTTTTCATCATTTGCATATTTGTGATAAAGCTTCCTGTTAGAACCTCTGAAGATGAGAGCATCCCTTATTGCCAGTTGACGTTCTTCTCCTTCAGAATTGAGAGCCTTCCGCAAAGCTTTCCATTCAAGTTTGATCCAAAGCCTTGCTTCCTTTTCTTCCATATTATTTGTATTAAAGCCGTTAGAAAAGATTCCTTCATCATTCTGGAAGCGATGAAACAGACTATGAATTGCCTGAGTTTTTATTCTGTAGCCATCTTCTTCGTTTGGAAGGGGAGTCATTGCAAACAGGGTGCCTCCAAATTTCACAGGAGCATTATTTATTATGAGTTCTTTAGGATATGAACCTGTATAAATGCCATCTTTCCCTTTTAAAAGACCCTCGTTATCGGGCTGATTTGCAACAATTCTACGACTGGTACGGTCGACAAATATAATGGGGCCATAAAGGTTTTTCCCCCAGAGTCTGCCATTGTCGCGGTTACAGATATCTTCAATACTTTTAAAGTATCGTGATGCCTTTTCAGGTGTAAAGTAAGTGTCAGTATTTTCTCCTTTACAACTTATAAGAAACAGGAAGATGGGGAAAAAAATCCATTTTTTCATTATGGCCGGTTTGTCGCCCCGAAAGTAATGAAAAAATTTGCAAATGAAAGTTGTAACTTCCTTAAAATGCATAAACTATACGGCTTTAAGACTCATATCCAGACTTTTGATATGATGTGTAAGTGCGCCTACGGAAATAAAATCAACACCACATTCAGCATAAGATCTTATTGTAGCAAGGGTTATTCCTCCCGAAGATTCTGTTTCGTATCTGCCGGAAATTTCTTTAACTGCAGCAAGGGTTTCTTTAATACTGAAATTGTCAAGCATTATGCGATCAACCCCACCAACTGAAAGTATTTTTTTTACATCCTCAAGGCTTCTTGCTTCAATTTCAACCTTAAGGTTCATATTATTTCCCTTCAGATATTCCCTAGTCCTGATAATTGCTTTCTCAATTCCCCCTGCATAATCGATATGATTATCTTTAAGCATTATCATATCAAATAATCCCATTCTGTGATTCATTCCTCCTCCAATCCTTACTGCCTCTTTTTCAAGAAATCTAAATCCGGGGGTGGTTTTTCGTGTATCAAGAATTTTTGTTTTCAACCCGTTAAGCTGACTGACATATTCATGGGTGCTTGTCGCAATTCCACTCATCCTTTGCATGATATTCAGAACAAGACGTTCTGATTTCAGAATTGATTGCTGCCGACCTGAAATGTAGAATGCAATATCTCCGGGAATCACACTGGCCCCGTCTTCTGATAAAATATCAAATTTCAGATCTTTATCGATTGTGTTGAAGAGTACTCCGGCTACTCTGATGCCTGCAAGTATTCCTTTCTCTTTAATAAGAAGTTTTGCTTTCCCGGTTGTATTCTCAGGTATGCATGCGAGTGATGAGTGATCGCCATCACCTAAATCCTCAGTGAGGCTTCTTAAGATGAATTCCCTGAGAATCCTATTTTCCATTGTCAGATTCAATACGTATCTGATGAATTAACAATTCCTGGTCAACTTTCTTAAGAAGAAAATAGACTCTGAAGTCTCCTTTCTCTGTCTTAAGATTGCCAATGGCATATTGAGCATCATTTTTTGCACCCTGATGAAGGATAATAAAATCTTTAGTCTGGTATTCAGTAAAAAAATCTTTCAGGATTGTCTCAGCGACACTCTTTTTATAGAAATCCTCCTTGTCAAGAAGAAGCAGTTCAATTGTTGAATTCATGTACTTCGATAATTCAGAAGCATTACCAGCCTTAATAGCAATTGAAATTCCTCCCGGTATTTTTGCCTGTTCCTGTACCGTGGCGCCGAGACTGCAGAGAGCAAACATTACCACCGGAATAATATTAACGGATTTCATTTCAATTCAGTTTAAATATTTCGGACTATTTAGATCAATGCACTACAAATTTAATACTAATTTGATTATGAAGGGCCTATTCTTATTAATCATACAGGAATTTCTTTATGCGACTTTGTGACTCTGTGCCTCATTATAAATTGCTATTTTTGTGAGTAAGTGACAAACACATTAATAAATTTAGTTATGTTACAAGTATGAAGATCGCTTTATTGCAGACAGGAAAAACAACAGATAAGCATATTGCAGAGGTGGTTGATCTTTATGCCAGCCGTATAAAGAAATACTCAGTTTTTGAGATCATCACTCTGCCTGATTTAAAGAATACAAGGAACATGTCTGTTCAGGAACAAAAGATGAAAGAGGGTAAGAAGATTATTCAGTCGATCAGCGTTGATGACTATGTAATATTACTTGATGAGAGAGGTAAAGAGCTACGGACGGTTGAATTTTCAGGATGGGTTGAAAAGATTTTTATGCTTCCGAAAAAACGGATTATGTTTGTAATTGGCGGCCCATGGGGTTTTTCTGACGAGGTCTATGGCAGGGCCGATTTCAGAATGTCTCTCTCAAAAATGACTTTCCCGCATCAGCTGGTACGATTATTGTTTCTTGAACAACTTTACAGAGTATTTACGATTATTAAAGGAGAACCATACCATCATGAAAAGAGTATAAATATCAGA
>JBAWXY010000056.1:0-14386 GCA_037143835.1 Bacteroidota bacterium | reverse complement strand
ATGAGTGCCAATCTTTCTTTGTTACGTGTTGTGTAGTGAACATACATAATGCCAAATACTGTAGCGAATAATGCGATAAAAGCAACTAATGTTTCCATGACTTTAATTATTGGTTAAAAACTCTTTTTGCACCTTTAGACTATAGTTCCCGGAACTCGGTTACAAAAAAATGATTAATAATTATTTTATTTATTCCGGTAACCAATTCATAACTTTACTCGTCAAACAGGCAGAATGGATTATAAGGGTGACATATTATACATAGAGCAGGTGCTGGCAGGAAAGATTAATGCTTTCAGTTATATTGTAAACCGATATAAGAATAAAACATATAATCTTGCTTTCAGAATATGTGGTAACCATGAAGATGCTGAAGAGATTGCACAGGATTCATTTTTAAAAGCTTACAGATCACTGAAAGGATTTAAAATGAAAAGCAGTTTTGCCACCTGGCTCTACCGGATAGTTTATAATACTGCTATTTCGCATGTTAGAATTAAGAAAAAAGGAGTCCTTTCCCTTGAGGATTTTCCGGTTGATGCCACAGATTTTATCGGGAGTAATACAAGTGAGGAAGAGGCAGAAAAGGAATACAGAAGTTCTTTGGTTAACTTTGCCCTTCAGAAAGTAAACGAAGACGAACGAGGATTGATAAGTCTCTACTATTATGAGGAGATGAGCACCGATGAAATATCTGAATTGACCGGAATAAGCAAATCGAATATTAAAGTGAAGCTTTTCAGGGCGAGGCAGAAGATGATGGAAATAATTGAAAAAGTTGAAAAGAAAAAATTAATATATCATGGATAAACAGGAAAAATATAAGGAAGATCTTCTGAGGCAGTATATAAATCCTGAAAGGATTGAAAAGGCCCCTGAAGGATTTACTTCAAAAGTAATGACACGTATTCAGCTCGAGACTGTACCTTTGAAAGATGCGGGCAGGTTGCAGAATAAAAACCTCGTTCCCGTAATTTCTGCCGCTATTACAATTTTATTGATAGTTGCAGCTTTTATTATTCCAGGAAGTGAAGCTGATTCATTAGCGCTTCCAGTGGTAGAACTTATTAAAAATATTAAGGTTGCTTTGCCCGAGATTAATCTTACATCGATCTTCAGTTTTAATCTTCCGGCATTGATGATATATATTTTTGTTGGAATTCTGATACTTACACTGTTCGATAGGGCTCTGAATATGTTATTTCATAGGGAGAAATAGTCGAAAGTCCTTAAAGTCGTTAATGTATTAAGAGTTCCCGATATAGTGGTTTTACAGATTTTATGGACTTTATAGACTTTATGGACTTTACAGACTCTAAAGGCTATTCACTTTCGACTTCAGTCCCTTTACATTAAGTGACCGGCTCATAGCATTAAGTACCTCCGTCATGCCTGTTTTTACTTCGCAGCTGCCTTTAAAATGAACAATCATAGCACATTGTTCAGCCTGAACAGAGTCGTGTCCACACACCTCAACCAACGATTTTATTACATGATCAAAAGTGTTGATATCATCATTGTAAAGAACCAGAGTACTTGATTCGCTTCCGCTTTTCAGCTTATCATCTTTATGTAATGTTTTCTCCTTCATTTCAGATTCTCAAATAGTTGCCTTGCAGTTTCAATTGGTATCTCTTTTTTCCCCAGCCATGCAACAACCCTTGTTTCGCGGTAACCGTTTCTTATCATCAGGTCAGTATACTCTGCAGCGCTTTCAAAAGTAATAAATTTTCCAATCAAATAAGCAATATTTCCATCATCAAGGAGTTGAATATCCAATCCCCGATTACCTGCCATCTTTCTGATTCCCTCTACAATATCATCTTTAAGAGGTTTTAACGATCTGATCACTTCGACTCTGAATGAAAGGGTTGGTGGAACAGTGTCAATGGGAGTTTCAGGTACAGACTTCGCAATGCTTACAAAAGGCTTCTTACCCCACTCCTTTTCAAGAATTGCTGCCCTGTCAGCTGAAACGGGTTTATTCCCTGAAAATGCAACAACAAATGCATCCCTGAAACCTTTCGCGTTGACTGCAGCAAGTGCTTTACTCGCATCAGAAGATCTCCTGAACATCCCGGCACAGTAATTTGTTTTGTCAGTTCCTGCAACCTTAAATCCATAAACGGGTGTGATTCCCCTAAAATATGCAGGAGCAACAGGATTACGGAAGATAGCAATCTGGATGCGGTAGATCAGTCCGGCAGGCACCTCGGGATCAATTGTGATCTTCTCATCCAGATCTGTTACAGGTTTTGTAAGAACATTGAAGAAAGAAAACGTCTCTATAGGTTTCTGAACAACAGGAACAATCTTTATTATTGTATCTGACTGTTTATCAGGTTCTTTAATAGCCCTATTATCAGCTTGTTGCACAGGATCTTTAATAGCCATCGCTGCCTGTGCTTCGCTGTATTTCTGATCAGCTGATATCTGAAACGAAGCAGCAAGTAATTCATTCTCAGATATCTTCACTTTGATGGCAGATTTTTCAGCGTTTGCAAGTTTTTCCAATTTTTTTTTCTGCTCACCTGCCAGGGCATTGAGCGAATCGGCTTTAAATTGAAAATAAATGGCTTCATCGAGAATCTTCTCATAGCCGGACGGAAGATTCATTTTTGCAGGAGGCTCTTTTGAGAATGCTTCAATGGAGGATTGGCGATTAGGTTTTGCCGCATTATTCTGGGAAAAAAGGTCATTAAAAGATGAGCCAATAACCAATATAAGCAAAAACAAGATTATCAGTTGCTTCAATTTTATGCCTGTTTTTAAATTCTCTTTCACAAATAACTTATTTTCAATCTATTAATTGCCAGTTCGAATTCTATATCTGACGATTTATGTTAATAACAATTACTCGATTTTTTTCAGAAAACAATTCAAACTTCGTAAATTTACCCATAATAACAAAATAAATAACCATGATACAATTAAAAGAGGGATAGAAAGCCCCATGGTTTAAATAATCAATAAAACCAATAGTATGAGCAAAGAAAGAAAAGAAATAAACAAAGAAAAGCTAAAGGCACTTGAGGTTACTCTCGGGAAAATTGAAAAGGATTTTGGTAAGGGAACCATTATGAAGCTGGGCGATCACCCAATCGACAACATCCAGGTCATCTCAACAGGATCAATCGGACTTGATGCTGCACTCGGTATCGGCGGAATACCTCGCGGCAGAGTAACCGAGATTTACGGTCCCGAAGCATCAGGAAAAACAACACTGGCTATTCATGCTATAGCCGAGGCACAAAAAAACGGAGGAATAGCTGCAATAATTGATGCAGAGCACACATTCGACCGTAATTACGCGGAGAAACTGGGAGTTGATGTTGAAAATCTTCTTATTTCCCAACCTGATAACGGCGAGCAGGCTCTTGAGATCACTGACAACCTCATCAGGTCAGGAGCACTTGATATCGTTGTTATTGACTCAGTGGCTGCACTTACGCCCAAGGCTGAAATTGAAGGAGAAATGGGCGACTCAAAAATGGGTCTGCAGGCAAGGTTGATGTCACAGGCATTAAGAAAACTTACTGCTAATATTAATAAAACGAACACATCATGTGTATTTATAAATCAACTCAGGGATAAAATCGGTGTGATGTTCGGTAATCCTGAAACCACCACCGGAGGTAATGCATTGAAGTTTTATGCATCAGTGAGATTGGATATCCGCAGAACAAGCCAGCTTAAAGACGGTGAAGAAATTATTGGCAGCCGTACCAGGGTTAAAATTGTGAAGAATAAGCTTGCACCACCGTTCAGAAAGGCTGATTTTGATATACTTTACGGAGAAGGGATATCCCAGCTTGGAGAGATTGTTGACTTCGGTGTCGACTTTGAGATTATCAAGAAAAGCGGTTCATGGTTCAGTTATGGTGATACTAAACTTGGACAGGGACGTGATGCTGTCAAACAGATTCTTAAAGACAATCCGGAATTGTATGACGAACTGAAGGCTAAAGTTTCTGAAGCCCTGAAAAAATAATAATTCAGTAATTAAATCATATTATTATGCAAAGATATCTTTTACCGGTAGTTCTTTTAGCTCTGCTTTTTTCTGCTTCATGCAAACAAAAAGTACCAGTCACTCAGGAAACATCGCCACAATTCAATAACCAGCTGACTGCCGAAGAGAAAGCCGAAGGAGTAATGACTCCTGAAATAATGTGGAAATTCGGACGACTTGGAACTTTTACACTCGCACCTGATGGCTCGACTGTGTTATACACCGTTACAGATATTGACCTTCAGAGTGAAGCCCGAAGAACCAACATTTTTAAATTGTCAACTGCCGGAGGCGATCCTGTAAAACTGACCAGCAACGGAGGTAGTTCTCCGCAATGGTTCAAAAACGGGAAGTCAATTGCCTTTGTCGATAAAGGGAACCTGTGTACTATGAATGCTGATGGCTCAGAGCAGAAGATAGTTTCCGGTTTGAGCGACTTTGAGATTTTCAGCATCTCACCGGCAGGGAATAAGATTTATTTTACAAAGAGGGTAAAACTGGATCAGACTGCCAATGAGAAATATAATCTCCCAAAAGCAAAAGTCAGGATCATCGATGACCTGATGTACCGCCACTGGAACTACTGGAGCGACTTTTCCTACAGTCATATTTTTGTTGCTTCATTTAACGGAAGTACTGTTTCGGAGGAAAAAGATATCATGGGAGGACAAAGATTTGAGTCCCCTACTGCACCTTACTTCGATGAGGGTGAGATATCCTGGAGTCCAGATGGACGGTTTATTGCTTATACCTCAAAAAGGCTGAATGGATTGGCAGATGCCAAAAGCACAAATTCCGATATATTTCTTTATGAATTGGCTTCATCGAAAGAGATTAATATAACTGAAGATAACAGGGGATACGACAAATACCCTGTCTTTTCACCGGATGGTTCAAAAATAGCATTTCAAAGCATGGAAAGAGATGGCTATGAAGGAGATCTTGATCGTTTGTTTGTCTATGATTTAAAAGAAGGCAAGCGTATCTGGGTTTCAAAAGGATGGGATTTTGATGTTGAGAATATTACCTGGGCTA
Source organism: Bacteroidota bacterium (assembly GCA_037143835.1). GTDB lineage: Bacteria > Bacteroidota > Bacteroidia > Bacteroidales > VadinHA17 > LD21. The sequence goes on along the minus strand of JBAWXY010000056.1, from coordinate 9,339 downwards.
ATGAACAGACTATCTACTTTACATGTGCATATCTTGGTACTGGTCAGATATTTAAAACTAACATTTCTGATAATAGGGTTGATAAAGTAACTGAAGGAGTACACGATATGGGATCGCTCAATCTTAAGTCAGGCGTGCTTGTTGCAGGTCTTGTATCAATGTCAATGGCCCCGGAGGTATCGGTTGTTGACATGACTACCGGCCAGGTTAAACAGATCAGCTTTATAAATAAGACTATCTATGAATTCGTTAAGATGGGCAAGGTTGAGGAGAGATACATCAAGACAAAAGATAATAAAGACCTGCAGATGTGGATCATATATCCTCCCGATTTTGGTCCTGCCAAAAAATATCCGGCTCTCCTTTTCTGTAAAGGAGGCCCTCAGGGTGCACTTGGTCAAAGCTGGTCATATCGCTGGAACTATCAGATGATGGCAGCAAAAGGCTATATTGTGATAGCTCCGAACCGTCGTGGGGACTCAGGCTTCGGACAGGCATGGAAAGAACAGATCTCAGGTGATTATGGCGGATTGAATATTCAGGATTATCTCGACGCAACCGATGCAATGGCAAAAGAACCATTCGTTGATGCAGCCAGGCTTGGGGCAGTTGGTGCCAGCTACGGTGGGTATTCTGTCTTTTATCTGGCAGGGATGCATGGCGGAAGATTTAAGGCTTTTATATCACACTGCGGAATGTTCAACTTTACAAGCTGGTATGGTTCAACAGAGGAGTTATGGTTTCCTGATAAAGACATAGAAGGCCCTTACTGGATAGGACCAAAGAGTTACACCTACTCCCCTCACCTTATGGTTGATAACTGGGATACCCCAATTCTTATCATTACCGGAGCCAACGACTTCAGGATACCTTATACACAAAGCATGGAGGCTTTCCAGGCTGCCCAGTTGCATGGTGTTCCAAGCAGACTGCTCTTCTTCGAGGATGAATACCATTGGGTTACAAAACCGCAGAATTCAGTAATCTGGCAACGTGAATTTTTTAAGTGGCTTGAAACTTATCTGAAATAAAAAGTCTATAAAGTCCATAAAGTCTTTTGACTAACGACTTTCGACTATTCTCGCAGTAATTCCAATACTTTTCCCACCTTTTCTTCCAATGGTAAATTACCATCAAGCCAATTGATTTTTATGCCACGCCTCTCCATTCCCCGGAACCATGTCATTTGTCTTTTAGCAAACTGATGAATGGCTATCTCAAGATCCCTGACCATTTCATCATACGATAATTTTCCGGTCAAGTAGAGAGTAATAAACTTATATTCAAGACCATAATAGATCAGGGTTTCTGTGTTGATCCCCTGATCAATTAAGTGCTTCACTTCGTCGACCATACCGGTATCGAGACGTTGTTTAAGCCGTTCTGTAATCCTTTTTCGCCTCGACTCCCTTTCGAACATTACACCTACAACAAGAGACCTTACTTTTGGGAATTCAGTGTGCTGTTTCCCCCGATTCCTGTAAGAATGTTCAATTTCAATTGCCCTTATAACCCGCTTTCTGGTATCAATATCTGTTGTGTTGTGAAGATTTTTATAAGTTGAAAGTATCTCTTTGAGCTCCTCCATAGATTTTTTCTCAAGTTCAATTCTGAGACCACTATCTGGTGGGACCTCGAACATCTTGTATCCTGTAATAATACTGTCTACATACATGCCTGAACCTCCGCACACAACAGGGTATACTTTGCGATCTCTCAGGCTGGAATAAACTTTATTAAAATCACGCTGATATTCAAAGACATTATATTTATAGCCTGGATCAGCAATATCAATCAGATGACAAGGTAAACGGGTGCCATCAATAAGATAGTCATCATAATCCTTCCCTGTTCCAAGGTTCATACCCCTGTACACCTGGCGCGAATCTGCACTGATGACCTCACCACCCACCCTATTTGCAATGGCAACAGCCAGGGATGTTTTACCTGAAGCGGTGGGTCCGGTAACAACTAATAAGTCATAGTTTGAATTCAATTCCACAGCGTCACAATTAATGATTTCAGAAGGAAAAACAATTTACCATAAATTTACTTAATTTTGCCGGGCATTCAAATCTGATTTTTTATGGATTTATATCGCTACAAACCTGTACTTACCATGCTGACCTACAGGGTCTATTATGCATTCTTCGCTTAATCAGTTTATATGAAAGGTGGTACAGGCAATATTGTTATTAAGAATAAAAAGGCATCGCACGATTATGAGTTCCTCGAAAAGTTTGTCGCAGGGATTAAGCTCTCGGGAACTGAAATAAAATCTATAAGACTTGGAAAAGCCACTATTGCCGACTCATATTGTTTTTTCAATAATGGAGAACTCTTCATCAAGGGTATGCACATTGCGGAGTACTGGTGGGGAAATCTTAATAATCATGATCCGCTCCGCGAAAGAAAACTTCTTCTCACCTCCCGTGAGTTAAGAAAAATTGAAAGGAAAGTAAAAGAAACCGGGCTCACTATAATAGTTATAAAAGTCTTCATTAACGCCAGAGGTCTGGCAAAAGCCGAAATCGCAATCTCAAAAGGCAAGAAAGAATACGACAAACGCGAAACCCTCAAACGCAAGGATGCAACAAGGGAAATGGATCGTATGAGAAAAGTCTGATTAAAAGTTAGGGCTAAGCAGGTACCTTGAATAGAATTTTACAATATAATCCACAGCCTCATCTGATGTATCAACCAGAGTAAAAAGGTTCAGATCCTCCGGCGATATAGCATGTTCAACACCAAGCATCTCCTTTTTAATCCAGTCTATAAGTCCGCTCCAGTATTTCCTGCCTACCAGTATTATCGGAAACTTCCCGATCTTCCTGGTCTGAATAAGTGTTAATGCCTCAAAGAGTTCATCAAATGTTCCGAATCCACCAGGAAGCACAATGAATCCCTGGGCATATTTCATGAACATCAATTTTCTTATGAAGAAATAATCGAAAATAATCAGTTTATCGGGGTCGATATATGGATTTGGCCTCTGTTCAAAAGGAAGATCAATATTAATCCCCACAGATTTTCCCTTTCCACGTGCGGCTCCCTTATTAGCCGCTTCCATAATACCCGGTCCACCACCTGTTATGACTCCATATCCATTCTGTGTCAGTTTGAAGGCAATATCTTCAGCCAGCTTATAATATTTATCATTATGATGAGTTCTTGCTGAACCAAAAACTGAAACACAGGGACCAATACGGGCTAGCTTTTCAAAACCTTCGACTAATTCAGAGATTATTTTAAATACTCTCCATGAATCTGTTGTATGAATCTCATGCCATGTTTTCTGTTCAAAAGCATCCTTTACAAGATCAGCTGGTTTCTCCATTTTGGATATCGATAAAAATTTATTCTTTCAAATATAATTAAATTCTTATGCCATAAGTTCTGCCTTAAGATATTTTCCGGTATAACTCTCTGCACATTCAGCAAGTTTTTCCGGCGATCCTGAAAATATAATATTGCCTCCGGCTTTCCCGCCTTCCTTACCAAGATCAACAACATAATCAGCCATCTTAACCACATCCAGGTTATGCTCAATTACAATTACAGTATTACCTCTCTCAACAAGTTTATTAAGTACATCGAGCAACACTCTGACATCCTCAAAATGCAATCCTGTGGTTGGTTCATCGAGGATATAAAGTGTTTTTCCGGTATCTCGTCTTGCCAGTTCAGTCGCAAGCTTAATGCGTTGTGCCTCACCACCCGAAAGTGTTGTCGACTGTTGCCCCAGTTTGATGTAGCCAAGCCCGACATCCTGAAGTGTTTTTATTTTATGATAGATTGAAGGTACATTGGCAAAGCATTCAACGGCCATTTTAACAGTCATTTCCAGCACATCACTGATGGACTGTCCCTTATACTTAACCTCAAGTGTTTCGCGGTTATAGCGTTTTCCGTTGCATTCTGTACAATGAACATATACATCGGGCAGAAAATTCATTTCGATGGTTTTCATCCCGGCTCCTTCGCATCCCTCACAACGACCTCCTTTTACATTAAATGAGAACCTTCCGGCACCAAATCCGCGGATCTTGGCTTCAGTTGTCTGCTCAAAAAGCTTCCGGATATCAGTGAAAACACCGGTATAGGTTGCCGGGTTAGAGCGGGGAGTTTTTCCGATTGGTGACTGGCTTACCTCTATTACTTTGTCAAGCTGTTCAATCCCGCTGATTTCCTTGTATGGTAATGGCGATTTCCCGGAATTATGAAATTTTTTTGCCAGTGCAGGATGAAGAGTCTGGTTTATAAGTGATGATTTCCCGCTTCCTGATACACCAGTAATGCAGATAAATGTGCCAAGAGGCAATATAACATCCACATTATTAAGGTTATGACCTGAAGCGCCTGTAAGCATAAGGAATTTCCCATTCCCTTTTCTGCGGTCCTCAGGGATATGAAATTTTCTTTTATTATTCAGGAATCCGGCAGTAAGAGTATCGGAGTTCTTTATCTCTTCAGGATTACCATGGGCAACAATAAGGCCTCCATGAAGTCCGGCACCTGGCCCCATATCAATCACATAGTCGGCTGACAGGATCATCTCTCTATCGTGTTCAACCACAATTACCGAGTTTCCTGCATCCCTTAATTGTTTTAAAGCTGCAATCAGCCGCCGGTTATCTCTCTGGTGAAGTCCGATACTTGGCTCATCGAGAATATAGAGCACATTCACAAGCCTTGAACCTATCTGAGTAGCAAGTCTGATCCTCTGGCTTTCACCTCCCGAGAGAGTTCTTGCACCCCTGTTAAGGGAAAGATATTCCAGTCCCACCTCAAGCAGAAAACCAAGTCTTGCCCTAATCTCTTTCAGTATTTCTGAAGCAATTAATTTTTGCTTCCCGCTCATCTTCTCCTCAATATTGGCCATAAATAGAGATAACTCTTTTATATCCAGTGCTGAGAGCTCTCCGATATTTTTATCAGCTATCCTGAAAAACAATGATTCTTTCTTCAGTCGTGTTCCATGGCAATCGGGACAAACATTATACTGCACATACTGGTCCTTAATTTTTGTCCCATTTTTCTTTCCGTTTATAGTTTCAATATTTCCGACGAAATTAACAACACCCTCAAACGTCAGAAAATAGTTAGAGGTCATTCCCAGAGGTGTGTTGGACAACTTAAGTACTTCATCAGAACCATAAAGCACTTTATTAAGAGCATCTTCAGGAATCTCTTTTATAGGAGTGTCGAGAGTAAACCCGTTTTTTTCCGCAATTGCTTCGATCTGCCAGAAAATCCAGATATTCCTGTATTTCCCGAGAGGTTCAATACCTCCCTTTCTTATGCTAAGTTCCCTGTTGGGAATAAGTTTCTTCTCATCAATGCTTGATATCTCACCCAGACCGTTGCAGTGAGGGCATGCACCCTGCGGAGAGTTGAAAGAAAAAGTATGAGGTGCAGGTTCATTATATGATAAACCGGTAACCGGGCACATAAGGTGACGACTGAAATAGCGGGGTTCATTGCTCTCTGTATCAAGTACCATCATCACCCCATCGCCCTGATCGAGCGACATGAGGACTGAATCGTTAAGCCGTTTATCGGTAGTCTCTCCAACCTTTAACTTATCAATTACAAGTTCAATATAATGGGTTTTATAACGATCGAGTTTCATTCCGGGTGTCAGTTCCCTGATTTCGTTGTTGATGCGAACATTAAGGAATCCTTTTCGTCTTAATTGCTCAAACAACTCCTTATAATGACCTTTTCTCCCTTTCACTACAGGAGCAAGAAAATATACCTTTTTCCCCGGGAAACGGCTCTTTATAAGCTCAAGTATCTGGTCATCTGTATATTTAACCATTTTTTCACCTGATGCATACGAATATGCTTCGGCAGCCCTTGCATACAAAAGCCTCAGAAAATCATAAATTTCTGTGATTGTTCCGACTGTTGACCGGGGGTTTTTATTTGTGGTCTTCTGCTCAATGGATATTACCGGACTTAATCCTGTTATTTTATCCACATCGGGTCGTTCCATTCCACCCAGAAACTGCCGGGCATAGGCTGAAAGAGTCTCCATATAGCGTCTCTGACCTTCTGCATATATTGTATCGAAGGCGAGAGATGATTTTCCACTGCCACTTAAACCGGTAATTACTACCAGCTTGTTTCGCGGAATGGTAACATCTATATTTTGCAAATTATGGACTCTGGCTCCAAGGACTTTTATCTCCTCATTCATCGCAACCCTCCCCTGATAAAAGATCAGTTCACAGTTTCTGTTTTTTCAATATTCCGCATTCCCTCCGCAGGAATCTTTATCAGATATTCCTTATTGGGTTTTGATGTCAGATATGGTTTCCTGAGCCAGGGATTCAGAAATTTCAGCATTTTATAATTTGTTCCGAACTTTTCAGCGAAACTTGAAAAATTAGTTATTACACTGTCCACTTTTACCTCATAATATTTCAGTTCGGGATATAAATCATCTTTACCAATATTAAATCCATATCTCTCAGGGTCTGTAATGACTAGTTTATATGCAACTGCTCTGAATATATATCTTGCAGTCTCTTCGCTTAAAAGAAGATCGTAATAGTTATTCTGATGTTGAATAAATATCTGATCATCGATTCCGGCTCTTCCTCCGTTATATGATGCTGCTGTCAGGGTCCAGTTACCATATCTTTCATAGGACTTCAGAAAGTATTCGCATGCAAACCGGGTTGACTTTTCAAGATCGTACCGCTCGTCGACAACTGTGTTGATCTCCATACCTTCTTCCCTGCCTGTTTCAGACATAATCTGCCAGAAGCCGGTAGCGCCAACGGGGGAAATCATGTTACTGTATTCACTTTCAGCAGCGACCAGGTATTTGAAATCATCAGGAATATTATAATTTTTCAGAATCTTTTCGATTAGCGGGAGGAATCTGTTTGCTCTCTTTATAATAAGAATTGTTGAGGAGTGTCTGTATGCACTAATCAGGATTTCGCGTTCCAGGCTTTCCCTCGTATCAAAATTGTCGAGAGGCATTTTCTCGTCTGCAAAAGTCACATTATCAGGCAACTTAAATGGTTTGATTGTATAAACTGTATCTAATGCCTGGGGCTCCCTTCCAGGGTTGCTGCTAAATCCTTTAAAACTCTGCGCAATTGAAAGGATTATAATAATAGTGCCGATAAGGACAAAAGCCATAAGTAACATTTTCCTGTTTGGATTTGTCATAATATTCTAATCTGTAAGAAATAAAATGCAAAGGTAACATTTTCACACCTGAAAAATAATTTCAGGAAGAGTAAAATAAGCCAGATCTAAAACAAAAGAGAGGTGAGCAGATTTCAGAATTTATATGATACTCCGGAGAAGATCCCAAATGAGTAGGGATGGATTTTTGAACCTGTCATTTCATTGAATGGATTAAGGTAATATCTGAAGGTTGGTTCCAGGTTTAATGAAAGCTTATCTGAGAAGCTGTATTCCATACCCATTCCAAGGGAGCTGCTTACAGTAAACAGATTTAATCCTTCAGTCTCTCCGATTGGATATTTGCCACCATCAACCATAGTAAATACTAAATTATTTACCCGCATGTTATAAGATACTCCTCCGATAAGGTTGAAATCTATTTTTTTATCGACAAATTTATACCTGAGCACTATTGGCAATTCAAGGTAGCTGAAGTTCTGGCGCAGCGTATTATTTAAGTACTGAAGATTAGCTTTTTTGGGATCGAAAACATCATTAGTATAATTTGTCGTTATCCTTTCAACCGGGCCATTGGAGATGAGAAAAACATCTGCATTATTTGTACGTACAGTACCATTTGTGGTCAGCACTTTAAAGTTGGGGTCACCTTTGGAAGTATTGCCATACTTCTGAAATCCACTTGAAGAATTTATACCGTCTACCATCTGCCCGACAGAGGAATAGTAAAGACCTGACTGAATGCTAAATCGCTTATTAACTTTATATGAGAATGCAACCCCGCCGGAATAGGAAATAAGATTTTCTTCTGATGCCATAAGTTGTTTTGAAAGTTCATCATTGCCTGAATTAAACCTCGAATAATATGTCGGTGATGCCATAGCAGCTATAGACCACCTGTCAGTACCTTTTACTGCATTGTTTTCGGGAAGATATTGTTCTTTAATTTCTTCAATCTGAAATGTTTTGTTTTGCGGAGAGTTCAAAGTTACCAGCCGAGGTCCTTGCAATAATGGAGTTTCGCTTGCGGACAAACTATTTGGTCCCTGAAGGTAGGCAACCGCCGGAGAGATGTTGTTCTCATCATCAGTTGTATTGGTCAGGTCCTGCGTACTTTCAATTTTCGTTTTTTGAGAACCCTGGATAACTTTGTTTTCTTTTCCGGTAACCGGAATAGTTCTGATGATATCAGGACTAATTACGGGAGAGGCAGCCTCCACATTAAGTGCCAAGACAGTACTTTCGTGCCCTGTTGATACTTCCCTGCTCCATCTGTAAGCGAGAAAGCTCATCGAAAGAACAACGGCAATAAGAGCCACAGCCCTTAATAGAATGAACGGTTTTTGTTTTCTTTTAACAACGGAATGTATATTATCCCAAACCTTCTGGGGCGGAAGTACCTCGAAATTTTTCAGTCCGTTTCTGAAGATAAGATCAATATTTGCCCCTCTTTCATCCATTTGCTACTCTCTTCTTAATTCCTGTATATGATCCTACTCTTCTTTGAAGTATAACCCTTGCGCGGGAGAGGTTTGATTTTGATGTTCCCTCTGAAATATTCGCCATTTTACCGATCTCTTTATGTGAATACCCTTCAATTGCATAAAGGTTAAATACCATTCTGTATTTAGGTGGCAGCTCCCTTATAATACCAAGCAAGTCATTCGCTTCAAGCCCGGCATAATCCTGATTATCAGGTTCTGCATCGGGTTCCGGTATCTGGTCAATGTCATCGACACGATAGAGGTTATGCCTGCTGCGGAATTTTTCCAGCGCTGTATTGACTGCTATCCGGCGTATCCATCCTTCAAAAGAACCTTCATGCTTGTAATTATGAAGATTTTCAAATATCTTGATAAAACCTTCCTGCAAAATGTCCTGTGCCTCTTCATCACTACCAGAATACTGCAGACATACAGCATATAGCTTTGCCGCATGCCTCCTATACAGAAGTTCCTGATCCCTTCTGTTACCGGCAAGACAACCTTTTATTATCTTTTTTATCTCTGACAAGGTTTTTTACCTGTTTGAGAATATAAAAATATAAAATAATTATCTTAAATGCCAATTATTCTTTAAAAGATTGATGTTGACTAATAAAAAAAGGTTGCGTAGGGGGTAACTTAAATACTATTATGCTAATAAGTCAAAGGCTACTGGTATCAGGCTACA
>JBAWXY010000055.1:0-14450 GCA_037143835.1 Bacteroidota bacterium | reverse complement strand
TTAAATCAATAAATCGCGACATGGATTCGTTGTGCATAAATATTTTACTTATTGATAACTTATGCTCTTCAACACGCCATTTCACCTGCGTTTTTCTTAGCTGAAAGAAGGTTATAGGCTCCTTTGGTAACAACTTTTGCAGTACTGGCATTAAATCCTTCAGGAAGTTTAATTTCGGTAAATCCCGAACCTGAAACGCCCTTTTTGATCTCAATCATCTTATATTCGGTGAACGGCATACCGGCTTCTTCCTTCTCTTTTTCGTATATAAATATATAATCCTTATCATCAAAACTTACTACTGCCTCCGAGGGAAGAGCTGTTACTTTATTATCAGATTCTTCAATAAATGCATTCACATACATTCCCGGCAACAGGTTTTTACAGGAGCTGGTGACGGCTGCATAAACCCTGAAAGTTTTATCATCGCTCACCGATTTTCCGGTCTGCGTAATCACAGCCTCGTGTTCTTCAGTTTCATTGTTGATATAGAACCGTATTTTCTGTCCTGCTGCCACCTTATCAGCATCTTTTTCAAACAATGTCAATTCAAGAAATAGTTTATCGCTGTTCACAATTTCAAATAACACATCGGTAGGTGAAACATATTTCCCGATATTAACATTTACCGATTTTAGAAAGCCTTTAATCGGTGATACAAGGTTAACAGAGCTGCTTATATTATCTTCCCTGAGCTGACCGGGGTTGATCCCAATCAGCAGCAGCTTCTGTTCCAATGATTTTACCATTACCTTGAGGTTTTTATATTCAACTGTAACCTGCTGAAGGTTCTGCTCCGAATACACATCATCTTTAAATAAATCTGTATGACGCTTATATTCTGCATCAGCAAATACAAGTCTGTTTTTTGCCTCAAAGTAACTCTGTTGAATGTCAACAAAATCCTGATTCTCGATCACTGCAAGCGTCTGACCCTTGTTTACGGCATTCCCCGGAAGAAGAGTTGTATTCTTAATAAATCCTCCCAATGGCATACATACGGTTGCCTGGTTTTGAGGTGCAACGGAAATAATTCCATTAACTTTAAGAGTGTTACTGACTGATCGCATCTCAACTGAACCGGTCTGAATGCCGGCAAGTTTAATCTGATCATCTCGAAGCTCGACAATATTCTCCGGCAGGACTTCGACCTCTGTGGCCACTGCAACCGGCTTGCCATCTCCATTAATACAAGAGTTTAAGGAAATAATGAGGCCCAAAACGATTATTGATAATTTGAAACTAACTTTTGTCATGATTTTTATAGTTTAAAATATTTTACCTGTGATATATTCAATTGCGATAATTGTTTGATTGAAATTATTAAGTGCGTCAAGATAGTTTTGTCTGATAGCTAATGCCCTGTTAAGTGTAAAAACATAATCGAGGTAATCTAAGGCCCCGGCTTTGTAGCTGCGGGTTGCCTGCTCAATTATCAGGTCAGCTTCAGGAACAGCTTGTTTTTCATAATAATCTACACTTGAAGTGTATTTATTATACTCGTCAAGTAATGATTGGAAACTTCCGGAAATTGATTTAGTATAATTCTCAGCATTTGTCCTTGCTATGTTTTCATTTATTTTTGCAGCCTTTACCCGTGATGTATATGGAGAAAACCATAACGGAACAGATATACCGGCCTGAATACCGTTAAACCTGGAGTCCTTTCCGAAATTTTGTGGTACACCGTTAACATCCTGGGTACCTATAATTGTCTGGCTGAAATAGCCTACATTTAAATCGGGTAGCATCTGGCTGCTTTCAAGTTTTTTCGCAATTTGTGAAACTTCGACTTGTTGCTTTATGTAAGCCAGAAATGGATTCTGTTCCACTGATACACTGTCAGAATTAAGAGCAAAGTCGAATCGATGCACTTCTGTGACTGATGGCGTTAATGGGAATCTGCTATTCAATAAGATCATTAGTTTACGGCCACTGATAGCGATATCAGATGTTACCTGATACAACTGGTTTTTTATTTCAAGGCTTTGAGAACGGGCAGTGATCATTTCCAAGCGGTTTGTTTCACCTGATTTTGCTCTTAATTCAGCTGCTCTTAAAAACCCTGAATAGAGGCTATCCTGGTAGATAAGCAATTTTTGCTTAGAAGAGAGGAATACAAATTGCCAGTAAACCTGTTTTACCTGTGTAGCTATTTCAAGCCGGGAACCCTGGAATTGTAATTCACTGCCCTTAATATTTGCATTGGCCAGTTTATACCGGTTAACATATACTGAAGGAAATGAGAATGATTGAGAAATAGCAACACTGTTGTCCTTAGTATGTGAATTGAACTGTCCATATTGACCGTCAATAACTGTTTTTGGCAGATCAAGAGAAGCACCCTTGAGAGCCCTCTGGACATCTATTGACAGACCATCAGATTTTACGGAAAGGTTACTGTCCAATGCCATCTGGATTGCATCATGCAGATTAATGACTCTTGGCTGTTGGCCGTTTACGGTATTTAAAATTGATGTGGTACCAAACAACAGGAAAATAACTGCAAGTTTTTTTGCCGTCCTGCTCTTAAATCTGAATTTGAAACTGGTAGTGGAAAAAAAGATGTAAAATACCGGAAGAATAACAAGTGTCAGAAGAGTTGCGGTGATAAGTCCTCCTATCACAACAGTTGCCAACGGTTTCTGTACCTCAGCACCTGCCGATGTTGATAAAGCCATTGGAAGAAATCCAAGTGAAGCCACTGCAGCAGTCATAATAACAGGACGTAACCTTGTCTGAAGACCTTTTAGTACCCTTTCAGTAATATCTGTAACACCTTCCTTTTCGAGCCTGTTAAACTCCGCAATCAATACTATTCCGTTAAGAACAGCAACACCAAAAAGTGCAATAAAACCAACACCTGCTGAAATTGAGAAGTTCATTCCACGAATCCACAGGGCAAAAACTCCGCCAATTGCAGACATGGGAACTGCTGTAAAGATCAAAAGTGATTGTTTTGCTGAATTAAATGTAAAGTAAAGCAAAACGAATATTAAAAGCAGTGCAACAGGAACTGCAATGGAAAGCCTTTTCTGAGCGGCCTCAAGTTTTTCAAACTCGCCTCCATATGAAATATAATAACCGGTAGGCAGTTGAATTTTTTCATTTATCTGAACCTTCACATCATTGATTACACTTTGCATATCACGGTTACGGACATTGAATCCGATTGTTATTCTTCTTTTAGTATTTTCCCTTGAGACCTGGGCAGGTCCTGATTTAATTGAGATGTCAGCCACCTGGTCAAATGGTATCTGATGTCCGTCAGGAAGCGCGACGGTTAGATTCTTCACATCATCAAGGCTCTGCCGGTAATCCTTATCCAGACGAACTACCAATCCAAATCGTTTTTCTTCATCAAATACAATACCTGCCTGACTACCGGCAAAAGCAGCACGCAATACCTGGTTTACATCCTCTACAGAAAGACCATACTGTGCTAACCGGTCACGGTTGTATTCAACCTGGATCTGAGCAAGACCTGTGACTTTTTCAACATTTATATCCTGAACCCCGCCAATTGTTTGAATAATTTTTTCAACATCAGCAGCTTTTTCAGATAGTAAAATCAGGTCATCTCCAAATATTTTAATTGCTATGTCTTGTTTTGAACCGGTCATCAATTCGTTAAAACGCATTGCTATGGGTTGCTGAAATGCAAATTTAACACCTGCCAGGGGAATCAAACTTTCTTCCATTTTAGTTACAAGCTCTTCACGTGTAGTAGCTGAGACCCATTCATCTTTATCTTTGAGTGTAATGATATAATCCCCTGTCTCCATTGGTGTAGGATCTGTCGGTATCTCCCCGGCTCCAATTTTACATACCACATGCTTTATCTCCGGAAAATTTTCAATCAAAATTCTATTTGCCTTTATAACATCATTTACCGTGTTGGTCAATGATCCACCCTGAAGTGTTATTACACTTGAGGCAAGGTCGCCTTCTTCAAGCTGGGGAATAAATTCACCTCCCAAACGGCTGAATAAAACCAGACTGAAAAGAAATAAAGCAACAGCTGAAACCGAAACAAGAAGTTTCCTTTTAAGTGCAAACGTAATCGCTGGATTAAATACTTTATGTATCCAATCCATTAACCTGTCAGAAAAATTTGGTTTGTGGTCTGTATTTTTACTCAGGAATAGGGCAGAGGCCATAGGAACATAAGTCAGTGACAGAATCGCTGCCCCGATAAGAGCAAATGTAACTACCTGTGCCATTGGACGGAACATTTTCCCTTCGATACCTACCAGAGCCATTATCGGCAAATAAACTATTAATATTATTATCTGACCAAATGTTGCTGAACTCATCATTCGTTTTGCGGAATCGAGTACATTTTCATCCATCTGCTCCTGGTTGAGTCTTTTAACACCAGGATGGTGATGTTTGCTCAAGGAAATCCTATGAACCACACTCTCAACAATAATTACAGCACCATCGACTATTAATCCGAAGTCGATTGCTCCAAGACTCATCAGGTTGCCTGATACTCCAAATATTCTCATCATTGAAACGGCGAAAAGCATAGAAAGTGGAATGACCGATGCTACAATAAGACCTGCACGCATATTCCCAAGTAATAAGACTAAGACGAAAATTACAATCAGTGCTCCTTCAAGGAGATTCCTTGAAACAGTACCTATTGCACGACCAACGAGATCGGAGCGATTCAGAAACGGTTCAATTTTTACCTCTTTCGGCAATGACTTTTGTATTGATTCTATACGGGTTTCCACATTATCAATTACCTGATGTGCATTTGCCCCTTTAAGCATCATTACCACACCTCCAACAGCTTCAGTGGTATCCACTACAAAAGCACCATACCTGGTTGCACTCCCGTACTGTACAGTTGCAATATCCCTTATAAGTACAGGAACTCCTGAATCAGTGGTTCGGACAACTATCTTTTCAATATCGTCAAGAGATTTAACTAATCCAATGCCCCTGATAAAATATGCGGTTGGATTTTTATCAATATATGCACTGCCAGTATTTTCATTATTTCTTTCGAGAGCAGTAAATATATCAGTCAGTGTCAGTTTCATGCCCCTGAGTCTTTCAGGATTCACAGCTATTTCATATTGTTTGACAAAACCTCCATAACTATTAATATCAGCTACTCCGACTGTACCAAGCATTTCACGGCGAACAACCCAATCCTGAAGTGTCCTGAGTTCCATTGGATTAAACTCTTTTTCATGACCTTTTTCCACGGACAGACGATATTGATATATCTCACCAAGTCCTGTAGATATTGGAGCAAGCGAGATTTGTGCAAGTCCTGACGGGATAGATTCTTCAGCTTCTTTTAAACGCTCACTTAATTGCTGCCTTGCCCAGTATATATCAACACCATCTTCAAACACAACCGTTATAACAGATAACCCCAATCTTGATATTGAGCGGAGCTCAATTATATCAGGTATATTAGCGACAGCAACTTCAATTGGTGCTGTTATGAAACTTTCTACCTCCTGCACAGCTAATGATGGTGCCAGAGAAATAACCTGAACCTGGTTATTGGTAATATCAGGAATAGCATCAATCGGCAATTTTGTTAACGAGTATGTTCCCCAACCGATCAATGCCAATATGAATAACCCTATAATGAACTTATTCTTTATTGAAAATGAGATGATTCGATTTATCATTATTTGAAAATAACTAAGCGGTTATAATTGATTATATGATATTTGAGTTTCGTTGTATTGTTTTTAATCCTGATAGCAATTTAAGACGAAAAGATTGGATAGTTACCTATCCCATGATTACTATAGAATGAAAAAAAGCTTCAGATTAACGAAGGGGGAGCCCTGAATTGAGATAATTCAAGAAGATAAGGATCGGGGAATGATTCCCGGAGGTCAATAATTGGTATGTAGTGAAATTGTAATTCAAAAGCTAAGGGATCAAAAAAGCTACTGATTACGATATCATTATATTGAATATTACATGTGAAAAAATAGATTGTAGCTTTTTCAGAAGTAAGATCATTAAATGCGTGGCAATGTATCGGAAAACCTGAACTGTGGTCTGTTTTTCCATTTGAAACAGGACATGAATCTTCCTTAGTGGTAAATGAATCAGCTAAATGATGATCGTGAGGAATTATCAGATGGGCGGTTATAACCAGCCAGGCCAGCCACAAGAAAAAAACAGAAATATTTTTAATAATCTTACGAATCATTTTAAAAACCTTACCTTAAAACTTTTTAGTTTTTAAGTCGCAAATATACGTATTAAATTAATGCAACTGAATTGTTTAGTTGCTGGAAAAATTTAAAATAACTTATGAGTGAACTAATAATAACCTCCGACGGTTCGCATACGATCTTTGTTCCGGAACTCAATGAACACTACCATTCAGTTCATGGCGCAGTTCAGGAATCAACATTCATATTCATTAATAATGGTTTCGAAGTTTGTAAAGCTGATCCCCTGAATATTTTTGAGGTCGGGTTCGGTACGGGGCTTAATGCACTTCTGACTGCAATCAAAAGTATAGACGGAAAGAGAGAAGTCAACTATACATCGATCGAAAAATTTCCGGTCGATGAAAATATTATCAGTTCACTGAATCATCATCTTTTTGCAGGTAAAGAGGGTAAAATGATATATGATTTAATCCATGCATCGCCCTGGAATATCAGCGTCAATATCTGTAAGAATTTCAATCTCAAAAAAATAAAAGGAGATTTTATAGTTGAACCTCCGCCGGGCAGATTTGATCTTATATACTTCGATGCCTTCGGACCCGACAAACAACCTGAAATGTGGACGAGGGAAATGTTTGCGGGAATCGCAGCCGTTACAAATAAAAACGGGATACTGGTAACCTATTCAGCCAAAGGTGAAGTGAAAAGAAATCTTAAGGCTTGCGGATTTGATGTAACACTGCTACCGGGACCTCCGGGGAAGAGACAGATGATCAGGGCAGTAAAAATTTAAAATTTATTTTCCCCGGGGCTTTTTTACTTTCACTAAAGTGTTATCTTAGCGGAAATTTTAAAATTAAAAAATGTATCGTATGAAAATCAAGGGATTAATTGTAATGACCGTTGTAATAGCCTTAATGCTTGGCTCTTGTGCAAAGAGTTCTCTTAAAAATGCAAAACTCAATACCAAAGAAGATTCACTGTCCTATGCTTTTGGGATTGTAAATTATAATAATCTGGCGACAGACAGTCTTGTGCTCGATCCGATAATCGTAGCAAAAGCAATGCTCGACGGAAAAGAGGGAAAGCCATTAATGGCCGATGACATTGCCCGTTCATATATCATGGTGTTTATCAACCAGCGCGAAGCCCTGAAGGCTGAAAAACAAGCAGAACTTAACAAGGTAACATTTAAAGATTATATTGATCAGAATGTGGCTTTTCTTGCAAAGAATAAAGAAAAAGCCGGAGTTACTGTTACCTCCAGCGGTCTGCAGTATGAAGTAATAAAAATGGGAACAGGTCCTAAACCAACTGCTAACAATACAGTAAAGGTTCATTATGTTGGAACACTAATTGATGGAACTGAATTCGATTCATCTATTAAAAGAAATGAGCCGGCTCAGTTTCCGGTTTCAGGTGTGATAGCAGGCTGGACAGAAGCATTACAGCTGATGCCGGTTGGATCGAAGTTTAAACTTTGTCTTCCCGAATCAATTGCTTATGGAGCAGCTGGTGCAGGTGAAGTTATTAAACCTTATTCAACTCTGATATTTGAAGTTGAGCTTCTCGAAATTGTACAATAACAATTGAAAAATAATTATTCACGAAGAATAGACTGAAATGGCATTTGAAATTACCGGAAAAATTATCGACATCTCTCCAGTCAATCAGGTTAGTGACAAATTTAAAAAACGGGAGTTTGTGATTGAGAAAAAAGAGACTGGCGGAGCTGCTGTCTTTATTGACTATATCAAGTTTCAACTGATACAGGATAAGTGTGACCTTATCAACGAATCGTATTTAAACGAAGATGTTAAGATCTGGTTCAACCTCAAGGGTAATAAATGGGAACGCGAAGGTAAAATCAACTATTTTACAAACCTCGATGCCTGGAAAATTGAAAAGACTTCATCACAGGGAAGAGATCAGAATGTTCCGGCACATACTACACTGGAGGATATTCCGCCTGAAAATGATGAATTAAGCGATCTTCCGTTCTGAAAAGAATATAAGAGACTGAAACTGAAATTCAGTCTTTTTTTTTATCTTGGGAAGATGAATAAATTATAAAATATTGAATATTACGATATGCAAATAAGACATTTATTTATAGTTGTTCTTACAGTTGCCTGCATTGAAAGCCAATCTCAGGGTTTAATAAATCAGACCGCAAATCCACGCCAGATACAGCTTCCATACAACAGGCTGATACAGCCGGCAGGTCTTCAGATATTTTTTGGAGATGAATCGCTCGAGAACCATTCGCTCGATGCGGTTTTGTCGAATGATGGAAAATGGCTTGCCGTCGAAGAAAGATACAGTATTGTCTTTATCAGTACTTCAGATAATAAAGTAAAATTTATTCTTGCCAATAATAATCATCATGATCTCAAAGGTGGGATGAACACCTACTCGGGAATCACCTGGCATATTGGAAATGAAGGTCCTGAGGTATACTGGAGTACGATAGGAAGAAACAACCGTTCGTTTGTTGTATCAGCCAGATGGGATGGTCTGAAAGCAGAATTCGGAAGAATGCTCGAATACAAAGCAATACCTCCAGCTAAGTTGGCCCTTCCAAACGAGATTCTTATAACAAAAGAGTCGGACCGGGAATTTTTATATGTCGTTCTGAATGGAAATAACCTTGTTCTGAAACAGGATTTTGTCACCGGGGAACCCATCTGGTCCACTGACCCCGGGGTAGCTCCTTACGGGCTGACGATGGCTTCAGGAAAATTGTATATTACCAACTGGGCAGGCAGGCATCCGGATGCTGATGATAAAGACGTTGCAGGCGTCCCATGGGGCCTTGCCAGGGTTGATAATAAGGCAGGAGGCGCTACCCGGGAGGGCAGTGTGACTGTTTTGGATCCTGCTAATGGCAAGATAATCAAAGAAGTTGTAGTTGGCCTCCATCCAAATGAAATAATCAGTGACAGCCGTGGAAGATTTGTGTATATCACTAACTCAAACAGTGACAATATAACTGTTATCAACACCGCCCGGGATGAGATTTCTGAAACAATCAGTGTAAGACTACAACCCGAAATAAATCCGTTTTTTGGTGACTCACCTGACGGTTTGTGTCTCTCTGCCAATGAAAAATTACTTTACGTTGCAAATGGTATGGATAATGCACTTGCTGTTATTAAGCTTGGAAAAAAAGCAACTGTAAAAAGCGATAAAAACTACAGCAGGGTAACCGGTTTTATACCAACCGGGGCCTATCCTTCCGCAATAAGCATACATAATTCAGGATATCTGTACGTCTGTAACCTTGAAGCAGAAGGTGTCACGCTGGGCCTTCCCAATAAAAGCACCACCAACCTGGTGTATAATTCACATAAAATGCTGGCCTCAATATCGGTGATTCCGGTTCCGGGTAAAAGAGATCTTAAAGCATATACCGATACAGTTATTGCTGTCAATGACCTCTCCAGAGCGACTCTGGCAAGAGAAAAACCCAGGGAATCGGTTCAACCTAAACCTGTTCCGGATAGAATTGGGGAACCTTCAGTTTTCAAACATGTTGTCTATATAATAAAGGAAAACAGAACATACGACCAGATTCTGGGTGATATGAAACAGGGTGATGGCGATCCGGGTCTTTGTATATATGGAGCAGATGTTACGCCAAATACACACAGATTAGCTGAAGAGTTTATACTCCTCGATAATTATAATGTATCAGGAAAATGTTCAGCAGAGGGACATCAATGGACCGATGCTTCAATTGTTACAGATTATATCGAAAAGAATATGAGGGCATGGTTCAGAAGTTATCCTCATGTTCAGGAGGATGCACTGGTATACTCTCCTACAGGTTTCCTCTGGGATAATGCCACCAGTCATGGAAAAAAAGTGAGGATATACGGAGAAGCATCTGTTCCTGTTTTCGATAAAAAGGTGACATGGACAGATGTATATAACGGATTCCTCAATGGAGAAAAACTTGAATTCACTAACCATACGACCATCGAACCGGTTAAAAAATTACTCTGCGAGACTTACCCCTCATACGGGAACCACGAGGTTCCTGATATTCTGAGGGCCGATGCGTTTATTAAGGAATTGAATGCTTTTGAAGCCCGGGAAGGCGACCAGCTTCCTGAACTAATGATCATCGCATTACCTAATGATCATACGGGCGGAACACGTCCGGGATTGCCAACTCCAAGAGCAATGGTGGCCGATAACGACCTTGCATTGGGTCAAATTGTTGAAGCGCTCACGAAAAGCAGGTTCTGGGAAAGTACTGTTATTTTTATAACAGAAGATGATTCGCAGAACGGGTGGGATCATGTATCAGCCTACCGTACAGTCGGATTGGTTTTGAGCCCATATTCCAGAATAAAAAATACCAATCACACATATTATGCTCAGCCATCGGTTGTACGAACCATTGAGCAGATACTGGGCTTGCCTCCCATGAATATTCAGGATGCGATTGCAAATCCTATGACTGATTGTTTTATCAACGAAAAAAACTTAACTCCTTTTGAAGCTCTCCCAAACATTATTCCACTGAATGAAATGAATCCTCAGTTAACATCATTGAGCGGGAAAGCGCTTCATTTTGCCAGGAAAAGTCTCCTTCCGGAATTCGACGGCATTGATTCAGGAAGTGATGACCTGCTAAACAGGATTCTATGGTTTGCATCAAAAGGAAACACACCCTATCCGGTTAAATTTGAAGGCGATGATAGTGAAGAAGAAGATGAAAGGGAATAACCAATTCCTTGTCTTCCAAATTTATTTTGTGTTTTGTCATGTATAAAAGGAATAATCAATTTTAACGTTCTTGTTTACACTATAATTGATAATTGAATTTTCACCCGTGGAGAAGACAACCCAAAACCCACCCAACAAACATGAAAGCAGGTTGCAAATGGAGCACAAATTTCGGTGGTAAGTGCATAGAAAAGGCCGGTGCCTGGGATATAGTGCAACCTGGTACTTCATAGTCTACCCCGATCCATCGGGGTTTGGCACTACATGCCACATGAAGTCTGTTTATTGAGCTTAGTTTTTTATTTTCTAAATTTATATGACGTAGTTCTCTTGTCACCGGTTTTTTCTAAAATTCCATTCTCAACAGCCTCCTTTAAATCACGACTGGCTGTAGCAGAAGAGATATCCTTGAATTGTCTCATATAGTCTTGCCTGGTGAATGAACCGGATCCTGATTTTTCTTTAAAGAGATTTATCCGGTTATCACTAGTCAGATTAACATTTTGATTAGTCAACAAGTCCTCAAGTGAATCATTGATGATTTGAAGCATAAATTCCAAAAATCCAATTGAATTTCCTTGGTTATCAGATTCTCCAAGGATATTATAATATTCTAGTTGTTTTGTTTTTATCAGAGATTCTACCGGAAGAAATTCAAATACAGGTGAGTATTGTCTCAAGATAACGGTTTGCCAGAGTCGTCCCATTCTCCCATTACCATCCATAAACGGGTGGATGAATTCTGTCTCGTAATGGAAGACACAACTTTTGATAAGAAGTAAATCTTTGTCTTTTTTAAGATAGACAAAAAGGTCTTTTAATAATGATCTTACCATGTTTCCAGGAGGAGCTACATGTGTTACCACAGATCCTTTGATAATCCCAACAGATTTACTTCTGATTTTTCCGGCATTATCAATGAGTCCTTTCATAAGGATTCCATGAGCCTTGCAGAATGAAGTTAAACTATTAGGATTGAACTCATTTAATCTGTTGTAAACTAAAATTGCGTTTTTTACTTCGAGAATATCTTTTTGGGGGGCGATTACTTTTTTGTTTTCCAGAATTGCAGTAATCTGCTCGAATGAAAGGGAGTTTCCTTCAATCTCCAGGGACGACTGAATTGTCTTGATCCTATTCTTTTTTCTTAACTCTGTTGAAGGTTTGTATAAATGAGCAGAATTTACTTCTCCAATTTTTTCAGAGATCGAAGCGACTAACTCAACAATTTTATTTGTAATCTGGTAAGGAGGTCTCATGTTAACCTAATTAATGATAGTATCATTTGATACTATCAAAGATAGTAAATAGTTCTTTATCAAACTATCTCAAATGCGAGTTGAAAATCACAAAATTACTTTTATCTTGCCATGAACCCTTTGCCAATACGAGAAAGGTGAAAGGTGAAAGGAAAAAGGAAAAAGGAGAAAGGAGAAAGGAAAATCGAGAACCGATAAACCAGTACCGGTATCAAATAATAATAAATACTATCTTTGCTTTGACTTTCATATCATTAACATCAAAACGCTATTTTGCTATTTATCAACATATTAACTCTCCAAACATGATCCTCTTTTTCGAAAGCAAAACCAAAAACATAATTGCAGTAGGTACAACTGAAAAACTTCCTGAAAAAGAAATTGAAAAACTGATCTGGCTCTTTGGGGAAGCCAGCCTCCTTGACAGAGACAAAATTGAAGGCGTCTTTGTGGGACCAAGAAAAGAGATGATAACGCCCTGGAGTACCAATGCGGTTGAGATAACCCAGAATATGGCGATCACGGGAATAAAAAGGATCGAAGAGTTTCATGCAACGACTTCCAAAAAACCTCACTATGACCCAATGCTTCAGTCGTTGTACAAAGGACTCAATCATAGCATCTTCACCATTGATAAACTGCCTGATCCTGTTTTTTTCATAGACGATATTAAAGCATACAATCTTAAAGAGGGACTTGCTCTCAATGACGAAGAGATCGTTTACCTTGATAAATTAAGTAAGTCGATCGGACGAAAACTAACCGACAGCGAAGTTTTTGGTTTTTCACAGGTTAATTCCGAACATTGCCGTCATAAAATTTTCAACGGAACTTTCATTCTTTCCGGTGAAGAAAAAGAGGCAACTCTTTTTCAAATGATTAAGGAGACAACAAAAACCAACCCTAATAAGGTTGTCTCGGCATATAAAGATAATTGCGCTTTTGTTCAGGGACCGGTGGTGGAGCAATTTGCTCCTGCCACACAGGATAAACCTGATTTTTTCAAAATAAAAGACTATGAATCTGTCCTTTCCCTGAAAGCAGAGACACATAATTTTCCAACCACTGTTGAACCATTTAACGGAGCAGCAACCGGTACGGGTGGCGAGATAAGGGATCGTATTGCCGGCGGCAAAGGTGCTTTCCCGATAGCCGGGACTGCAGTTTACATGACATCCTATCCCCGGCCGGATGGTGACCGTTCGTGGGAAAAAGCAACACAGGAAAGACCATGGCTTTATCAGACTCCTGAAGATATTCTGATAAAAGCATCAAACGGGGCAAGCGATTTTGGAAATAAATTCGGTCAACCTCTTATTTGCGGTTCAGTTTTTACTTTTGAACATTTTGAGAATCTGAAAAAATTCGGTTATGACAAGGTAATTATGCTTGCCGGCGGTATCGGCATTGGTAAGAAGAAAGACAGTGAGAAGAACATTCCCGAAAAAGGCGACCTTATCGTTTTACTTGGAGGTGATAATTACAGGATAGGAATGGGCGGAGGTGCTGTTTCGTCTGTTGATACAGGGAAATTTAATAGTTCTATCGAACTTAATGCAGTACAGAGAGCAAATCCCGAGATGCAGAAAAGAGTCTATAATGCAATCAGAGCCTTATGCGAATCTGACAATAATCCGGTAGTATCTATTCACGACCACGGTGCAGGCGGGCATCTCAATTGTCTGTCTGAGCTTGTAGAAGCAACGGGAGGTAAAATAGATATCAGCAAATTACCAATTGGCGACCCCACCCTGTCGGCCAGGGAGATTATAGGCAATGAGTCTCAGGAACGTATGGGACTGGTAATGAAGAAAGTAAATATTGATACTTTGAGAAAAATTGCCGAAAGGGAAAGAGCTCCTTTTTATATTATTGGTGAGGTTACCGGTGATCAGCAGTTCACTCTTGAGAACCCGTTAACAGGAGAAAAACCTATCGACATTGCTCTGGCATCACTCTTCGGTGACCCGCCAAAAACAATAATGAAAGACATAACTGTTGACAACGGTTACAGGAAACTGGAATATACCATAGAAAAGATACACGAATATGCAGAGAAGGTTCTACAGATCGAGGAGGTTGCCTGCAAGGACTGGCTTACCAATAAAGTTGACCGGTCAGTTACCGGGCGTATTGCAAAACAACAATGTGCCGGCCCGCTGCAGTTACCATTAAATAATCTTGGAGCTATTGCGCTTGACTACAGGGGGAAAAAGGGAATGGCAACTTCCATCGGGCATGCTCCTGCAGCAGGGCTTGTCGATCCTGCCGCCGGTTCAGTACTCTCTAT
>JBAWXY010000054.1:0-14563 GCA_037143835.1 Bacteroidota bacterium | reverse complement strand
ATGGGATAATCCTAACGGGCGCTGGCCAATGCCAAATGGAGGTAATGTTGAGAACATTTCAGCGGCTATGAATTTCAATGATGGTTCATTCGTTTCAGTACGGAATATATCTCTGTCATATACCTTACCTGCTAAATGGCTTAAAATAACATCATTAAGCAATTTGCAACTAAGCTGCCAGGTTGTTAACCCGTTTATATTCGGAGGTGGTGTTGTTAAAATGGGTATTAACCCCGAAGATAATACCAACTGGGATGTTGTGTCTTCCAACACTTTTCCTCTGGGTGGTATGAATAATAACAGTATACTTGTCCAGAGCTTTGTGTTTGGTTTAAAAGCCGGCTTCTAATCATCTGTAACTTTAAAAAATATTAATATGAAAAAATATATTGCCTTCATACTTCTAATTGCTTCCAGTGTCTCTTGCGAAGACTTTTTAGTTGAGAAGCAAGTTTCGACCCTGACACAGGACTACTATAATAGTGAGGCCGGACTCGAGAGCCTTATCAAAGGGCTCTACGTATATGCCAGGGTTAAACATGAATGGGATGCTAACGGCGCCAAGCTGATCGATCCTGAAACAGACCAGTATATGCATGCATCTGCTAATTCGGCTTTTGCAAAATGCAATAGTTCAGCTTATGGAACAGACGTCAGCTCCATAGCTGCAAACCTGACAGCATTTATTGGTATGGCAAACTCAAACTATGCACCAATGGGCGCTTATCCTCATATTAACAACTGTAACCTTGCCCTGGAGCAGCTTGAAAAAGTTAAACCCGGGAAATTCGGCACTGATGCAACATTTGCAGCAAACCGTAAGGCAGAGATACTTTTCCTGCGTTCATGGGCATACTACCTGGTTTCTAACCAGTTTGGAGATGTCCCTTTGTTGGTTATACCAAAACGCGAGGACATTGGTATCTATTATTATCCGAAAGCAAAACTTGAAGATATTTACAAAAGAATCATCAGTGATCTCCGTTATGCCTACAATAATCTCCCTGCAACTCAGGCAGACAGGGGACGTATAACCAAGAATGCAGCCGGTCATCTTCTGGCTAAGCTCTACCTTAACAGGGCACAAGCTGCAGTGTTCCAGAACAGTGGCGAACAACACCTTAAGATGCTTTTCAAAGGCAATGTGCCTACTGACCTTGATTCTGTTGTGTATTTTACAACTCAAGTTATTACTGCTGTACAGGGTGCATCAGGAACATACAAAGGTCTTGCAACCGACTATTGGACCCTGTTTGATTCCAAGGTGAGTGAATCATCCCCGAGTCCTGAAGTACTATGGGCTGCACAATTTGATATTAACACTACCCTCGATGGAAGATTCGGTGGAAACCGTTCCTGTAATTATCATATCGGTGACTATACAAATCAAACAGGGGTAACAAGGGCAATGTCTTATGGAAGACCATTCGGTACGTACAAACCTACCGATTGGGCTTATGACAATTTCCGTGATAAAGTGAATGATTCCCGATATTATAAAACCTTCTCTTACGAATACATAAGCAACATGGCTACTGGCACCTCATCGTATACCTGGAATACAAAAGCTGCTGCCTGGTGGAACGCTAATAAACCAGCCGGAGAACCAACAGTTACAGCATCGGCGAAGAGAATTGCATATGGTAAAAGAGCGCTCATTTACCTTGAAAACCAGAAATCAGAAGCTCTCGATTCTGCAATGGTGAACAACCAGCCTTTTCAGTTTATGGTGCGTTGGGTCAGGTCAGCTACAAGTGGTAAATATTATTACCGCCTCTTTATCGATGGAACTGCCATGGGACTAGGTACGACAAGAACTGCGCCATATTTTTCTTCGAAAAAATACGTTGATCCAACCAGAGGAGGCAGCATTGATGAAGCTAACTTTAACAGTGAGTCCGGAACTCGTGATGCTTTACTGATACGCCTGGCTGAAACCTATTTGATCCGTGCCGAAGCTTATGGTCGAAAGGGTTTGTATAATCTGGCAGTAGATGATATAAATGTATTACGTCAACGTGCAGCTTACAAATCAGGAGAAGCTCGTCCGGAAGTATGTGTGAAGTATGAGCCTCAAGCCGCTTCACTTCCTGCAGCAGACAAAACACTTCCTTTTACTGCAACAGGAAACCCTTACACTGCTATCACAGTAAAAGAAGCCATCTTCACACCAGGTACACCTGAGGCAAATGCGGAAAAGTATATTCCTACTGTCACCTCTAAAGCGGATATGTTTATTCACTTCATTTACAATGAAAAAGCACGCGAATTCCTTTCAGAAGGGCTTGCCTGGGAAGATCAGCATAATGCAGGTATTCTGTATGACAGAATAGTATATCTGAACCAGATGGCTTCCGACAAAACAGGCCTCTGGCCTGTAGCTGATAACCCCACAAGTGGAAACGGTCAAAATGGAAACGGCAAAGGTACTATGCAAAAGTTCTATACCTTCAGGATATGGCCAAAAGCTTATCTTGATCTCTTGACTGATGAAGCCGGGTTACCTCTTGATGCTGCTGCCAAAGCTGCTTATCAGAATCCGGGTTACTAGTTATTTATAAGGTTAGATGTTAAAAGGAAAGCCGGCAAAATTGCCGGCTTTCACATTTTCATCTTTTTAATAAAATATATCCGATTTTGATAAGTTGCCTTTTCCTTTGCCAATTCAGAGATATTTTTGAACTTCCGGACTATCAGAAAATTTCTGGCTTTCGACTTTTCTGAAATGAAAAAACAAAAAAGTCCAGACATAATATAGATACTTCTTAAAGATCAACTAATGAACTAATTAATAAATTGGGGAGGTGGGGCAAAACTTAGGTTTTTAGAAGACTATCTTATATATTTGTATAGAAACAAAATAATGTTTTGAGGTGATCTAAATAAAATTAATAACATGACTCAATCAACTAATCGAATGGCTTGCGTTGTCACACTATTTATAACAGTTGTTACTTCAAACGCACAAGTACCGGATCTGAAAAAGATTACCGAAGAAAATGACAGGAAAGAGCGTGAATATTTTGAAACACTTCTTAAACCACAGTATGACGGAGACGTAAGAGAAAGATATTATTATTATGAGGTTCTGAATCCCATACATGAAAAAAAGGAAAAAGTAACAGGTTGGGCCGAAAGTCGTGTAGATGAACCGTTTAACAGAGGTTTGGTCGTTGTTATGAATGAAATGGGAGAACACTTCATATCCTGGCGATTGCTTAAAACAGATGCCCCAGAGGTCGCTTTTAATCTCTATCGCAGCGAGAATGGAAAGAAAGCAATCAGACTAAATGAAAAACCACTAAAACAAACAACCGATTTCATTGACAAGAAGGTTAAAACCGGTATTCACTATAATTATTGGGTGAAGCCTGTATCAGATGGTAAAGAACTTGAATCTTCAGAAATTTATAGTTTTGAAAAAGGCTCAGGTGAAAAAGGACTATATAATTTCATCAAGTTTCAAGGGAATTACACTCCTCAACGTGTTGCAGTTGCCGATTTAAATGGTGACAAAAAAATGGACTTTGTTATAAAGCAACCTGATCAGGGCATCGATCCCGGAGGAAGGACAGGCAATACGGATGGCCTTACCTATAAGTTAGAAGCCTATCTGAGCGATGGAACATTTCTCTGGAGAAAGGATATGGGAATGGGGCTTGAACCAGGGATCTGGTACACTCCTTATATAGTCTATGATTTTGATGGTGACGGGAAAGCAGATATAGCAGTTAAAACAGGCCCAAATGATGTTCGTGGAGCTGACGGACGTGTCAATTCGGGACCTGAATGGTGTTCAATCCTTGATGGAATGACCGGAGAAGAAAAAGCCCGTGTAGACTGGCCGAAACGAAATCCCCGGTTTGGTGGTTACAACAGGACAAACCGTAATCAGATGGGAATGGCCTATCTGGATGGAAAAACCCCTTGTCTCCTCGTGGCCCGTGGTACCTATAAACTGATGGTCGTGGATGCCTATCAATATTATAAAGGAGAATTAAAGCAATTATGGCATTGGGATGGAGATGAAGAGAGTCCTGTTATCCGCAGCCAGGGATCCCATAGTATGCATTCAGCCGATGTTGATGGTGATGGGCGTGATGAAATTGTTCTGGGGTCTGTTGTTCTTGATGATGATGGGACCGCACTGTTTTCAACAGGATTAGGACATCCCGATGTTACTATGGTTACCGATATTGATCCTGACAGACCAGGCATAGAAATATTTTATTCTCTCGAACAATCACGTGATAACGGAAGAGGCGTTTCCCTTGTCGATGCTAAAACAGGCAAGAGTATCTGGGGAATAGGTCGCCCAACGACTCATGTTGGCGAAGGAATGGTGGCTGATATAGATCCTTCAATACCAGGACTGGAATGCTTTGCCCAGGAATCCCCAAAAGCAGATCCAAGAGGTGAAGGATATAGCCAGAAACCACCCCTCTATATGTTTTCAGCAACCGGAAAGACACTGGAACCCGTTGCGAACTTCCCGGGTTTTAATAACTGGGTCTTCTGGGATGCCGACCTGCTACGGGAAATTGCTGTTAATGAAGCAATATCTGATGTTAATAATCTTCCTCCGAGACCTCCTGTTCAAAATAATACAGTTGGAGTACAAAATCCTGGCACCAGACCTGCACAAAGTCAAGTTGTCAGACCTCCTTCACGATTTATAGTCATTAAATATACCGGGGAAAAATTGACAACTGAAATTAAAGGCAATGTCTCTTTTACTGCTGATATTGTCGGAGACTGGAGGGAAGAAATTATCACTGTTCTTCCGGGTGAATTACGTATCTATACAACAACTATTCCGGCAAAGGATCGTCGTGTCTGTTTAATGCAAGATCCTGAGTACAGGGCAGAAGTAGTTGTCCAGACAATGGGATACCAGCAACCGCCACTTACTTCGTACTACTTAGGTCAATAAATTATATTAATTATATACTGATATGGGAACTTTCTATTTCAGAAATATTTTAAACTTCGGGACTATCAGGAAATTTTTAACTTTCGCTTTTTTCGAAATAAAAACATAACAGATCAGATATGAAAAAAATATCGTTTTTAATTATCGTAACAATAATTGCAAATATTCACTTAAATGCACAGCGACCATGGCAACAGTTCTCTGACATCGGTACCAGAGAGATTGCTGCAAATTTTAAATCACCTCCATCTGAATATGGCATGATACTCTGGTGGGGATGGGACGGACCAATGACAGATACTGTTATTAAGCGCGATCTTGACAGGATTAAGGAAATGGGCTTCCGTGGTGTTATGGTCGAAGCAGGATATGGTATGACAGCAAAATATCTTTCGCCTGAATGGTTCACCCTGGTTAAGATAGCTGTCGAAGAGGCAAAAAACCGGGGGATGCGCGTATGGATTGAGGATGAAGGTAAATACCCGAGTGGTTTTGCCGGTGGTAAATTCAGTAACGAACGTCCCGATCTGAAAATGCAGGGACTGGTGGTTACAGAGAGAATTGATGCAAAGGGAGGAGAAAGTATTTCAAAAAAACTACCTTACTATACAATAAGTGCTGCAGCATTTAATAACGATGATAAAACCAGCAGAATATTTGATGTAAGCTCAGGAGAACTGAACTGGCAGGTACCGGAAGGCAACTGGAGGATTTTCCTTGCAGGGTCCCGTTTCAGATCCTCTGTAACACGTTCTGTTAATAACCCGGCAAGGGGAAAAGACACTACTGCTTCTCTCTTCGATTATCTTAATCCGCTGGCAACCAGACAATTTATTTACTGGACCCATGAACAATACAAGAAATATATCGGCAGTGAGTTTGGTAAAACATTCATGGGATTTATGGGCGATGAGCCTGATTTTGCTTATACACCCTGGACCCCTGAAATACTTAAAGAATTCAAAGCCAGGAAAGGATATGATGTCACGCCATATCTGGCTTCATTCTTCGTACCACAGCCAAATGAGGAGACTAAACGCATCAAAGCCGATTACTGGGATGTCTGGTCAGATCTCTTCAGGGATAACTTCTTCAAAGTTCAGTCCGATTGGTGCAGGGAAAATAACATTGAATATATTGTTCATCTTAATCATGAAGATCAGGTGCCAGGGTTGGTGAAATCATCTGGCGACTTTTTTAAGAACATGCGATATGTCAGCGTACCGGGTGTAGATGCCATCTGGAGTCAGATATGGATGGATCATGTGGCTGATTATCCAAAACTTGCATCTTCCGCGTCACATCTTTATGGACGTCCGCGTGCTTTTACCGAAAGCTTTGCAGCATATACTTACAGGCCAACAGTTCCTCAGGCAAAGTGGGTGTTGGATTATCAGCTTGTTCGCGGGATTAATTCCGTTCAAATAATGTTCATGTCGGCATCAACGGCAAGGACAAGTCCTGTTGCAGCTCCTGCGAACTCTTCCCCTGGAACTCCTGCACAGGCAGTCCGGAGAACCAGTTTTTTCATGTCAGACACATTCCCTCCAATCGCCAATTATATAAACAGGGCAACTTATTTATTATCACAGGGAAAACCAGCCAGCCGGTTAGGTGTTTATTTTCCAACATCAAGCATGATGTACGGAGATAACGAATCAAATACCAGCGTTCTGGAAATCAGCCGGCAATTAATGGAAAATCAGCGGGATTTTGATTTCATAGATGAACAGGCACTCTCTTCAATCTTAACCTTAGATAATGGTACTTTAATAAATCTCAGCGGTCAGTCGTACCAGACAATACTTATCCCTTCAATCAGTGTGATTTCAAAAACTTCACTTTTAAAATTAAAGGAATTTGCAAGTGCAGGCGGAAAAGTAATCTTTATTGGAACCCTACCATTATTAGTTACTGAAAAGAGCTTTTTAAATGCTGTAAAGACTGATGAATTAAAATGGGCTATACATGAACTGTCCGGGAAATTAACTGCCGGAATTCTTGAAGCATTACCAACACCCGATCTGAAAATCGATAAGATATACCCTCAGGTAAAATATTTGCACAGGACGCTGAAAGATGCCGATTTATACTTCATTTTTAACGAAAGCAAAGAATTTGTGTCTTTTAATGTTTCACTTTCGGGGAATGGGAAAGCTAACATCTGGGATGCGGCTTCAGGACAGATACTGCTCCTGAAAAGTATTGTGAGCCGGAAAGGTAGAACCAACACTCAGCTTAAACTCGAAGGCTGGGAAACCAGGTTTATTATTATCAGGAAAATTATAAAATAATTTAATGCCATTATGCATGGAATCTATCCGGGAATATATTTGATATTATAATTGTCAGATAATAAAAGTTCTGAATTATTCATTAATGCACTGAATATTATGAAAAAACAGAAAATTTTTGGACTCATGATTTGTATGCTCATTACAGCATCCATATTTCCCGGACAAGTAAAAGCGCAGACTTTGAAAGAAAACCCTACACTTGATGAAAAAGTTAAAAAGTTTCTGTCAGACCATTCACGTCAATGGTACGACATGAATATCCCCACAGCCGATGGACAGACACTTTATGACCTGGTAATAAAGGGCAACTACAAAAGTGCACTGGAGATCGGTACCTCAACAGGCCACTCTGGGATCTGGATCGCCTGGGCTCTCAGCAAAACAGGAGGAAAACTTATTACAATTGATATTGATGAAGAAAGGTATAAAACTGCAGTTGAAAATTTCAAACAGGCAGGTATATCTGAATATATTGATGCCAGGCTTGCAGATGCCCATTCGCTTGTAAAAGAACTCAAAGGACCTTTTGATTTTGTCTTCAGCGATGCAGATAAAGACTGGTATAAAAACTACTTTATTGACGTTGATCCCAAACTTAAAGTTGGTGGTTGCTTTACAGCTCATAATATTTCTCAGGGAGGCCGTGGATATGGCGGAGGTCAGGGAGCTTACCTTGAATATGTCAGGAGTCTCAAAAACTATGAGACTACAGTCAATACCTCAGGCGGTGGATTGTCAATAAGTTTCAAAAAAGCTGAAAAGTAATATCTCCTGATGATGGCGGAAGACAATCTTCAAAGGAAGCTGGGTCTTTTCCCAGCTACCAACATTGTTGTTGCCAATATGATTGGCGCAGGGATATTTACCACTTCGGGTCTTCTAATGGCAGGGTTAAACAATCCCCTGTTAATGCTGGCGCTATGGGTAATCGGAGGCATTATTGCACTTTGCGGGGCATTTTCTTATGGCGAGCTTGGCGCCGCAATGCCGGGAGCAGGAGGGGAATATCTTTTCCTTTCCAAACTCTATCATCCTATATTCGGCTTTCTTAGTGGCTGGGTTTCATTCATGGTTGGTTTCTCAGCGCCAATTGCAGCTTCAGCAATGGGTTTCAGCGAATATTTCTGCCGGGCCTTACCTATAATCCCCGGCTGGTTCGAAAGTTCCGGGATAATGGATCCGGCTGCCACCAAAACATTTCTTTCTGTCAGTGTTATACTGATCTTCACATTTATTCATTACCGTGGAATAAAATCAGGCGCCCTTGTTCAGAATATTCTCACAATCCTGAAAGTAGCCCTAATTGTGTTCCTTCTACTGGCTGGATTCCTGTCCGGAAATGGAGACATTGGCAACTTCAGCTCAGGAGGCGGAGTTTCTTCAGGGTTTGCCGGCTGGAAGACTATCGGACTTTCACTTATGTGGATAATGTTTGCTTACAGCGGATGGAACGCCTCAACATATCTTGGTGCCGAAATAAAAAACCCATCAATAACACTTCCCCGCTCCCTCATTCTGGGAACCGGAATTGTAATTTTCCTTTATCTGGGTATTAATGTTTTATACATATATGGAATTAATCCTCAGGAGATGAAAGGTGTAATTTCCGTAGGAGGGCTGGCCATGGGAAAACTGTTCGGACAATCTGCTGATACTTTGTTCTCACTTTTGATTGCGTTTGCACTCTTTTCGTCACTTAGTGCATTTATTATTATCGGGCCAAGAGTATATTATTCCATGGCAAAAGACGGACTGTTCTTCAAATCGGTCGCAAAGATCCATCCAAAATTCCAGGTTCCTTCCAATTCTATTATCCTGCAATGTATGATTGCCATTATACTTGCACTATCCGGAACATTTGAACAGGTACTTACCTACATGGGGTTTGCACTTGGAATATTTCCCATTCTGACAGTAATGGGGGTTATCAAATTGAGGAAAGATAATCCGGCAGCTATCAGAATGGCAGGATATCCATATACGCAAATTCTTTATGTAACGACTGGCGTGCTGATTCTTGTTCTTTCATTTCTTGAACGGCCTGCCGAGTCATCAATAGCATTGCTGGTTGTTGCGGCTGGAGTACCTGCTTACTATATTTTCAAAAAGTCCGGCAAATTAGGTTAATTAATATTTATCCGGCTATTCCTGCCAGATCGCGTATCACAACCGAGGCACAAGCTATTCCGAAAGCTGCAGGCATGTAGGATATGGTGCCGACAATTGATGCTTTATTCTGTTCACCGGAGGTTGGGACGATCTTGCTTTTATCAATCACTTCAGGAGAATAGACAGCAGTAAATCCATCTCTTATCCCCAGGCGATGCAGCCGCTTTCTTAATATCCGGGCAAGTGAACAATCTGTCGTTTCTGAAATATCACAAATACTTATCCTTGTCGGGTCAAATTTTCCGCCAGCGCCCATTGAACTTACAACCGGGAATTTTCTTTGAAGGCTATGATAAATAAGAAATATCTTAGGAGATAATGTATCAATAGCATCCACAACATAATCAAAACCAATATTCAGAACTTCGACCATTCTTTCATCCTTAAGATATTCCTGAATTACAGTGAGTTTGATATCCGGATTGATGTCTTTTATCCTCTGCCCCATTACCTCTGCCTTAGGCAACCCCTGGGTGCTTTTAAGTGCTGGCAGCTGCCGGTTTCTGTTTGAAGCATGAATAACATCACCGTCAGCAATGGTCATTGTACCAACTCCTGCGCGGCATATCATTTCTGCAGCGAAAGCACCCACCCCTCCTAATCCAACAACCAGTACTTTAGCAGCATT
The DNA here is from genome assembly GCA_037143835.1 of Bacteroidota bacterium. Lineage (GTDB taxonomy): Bacteria > Bacteroidota > Bacteroidia > Bacteroidales > VadinHA17 > LD21. The sequence goes on along the minus strand of JBAWXY010000054.1, from coordinate 4,536 downwards.
CAGTTTTTTTAATCCTTCATCTCCCAGAATCAATTCCGTCCGTGTCAGCCAATCAGTCATATTTAAAAAAATTATTAAAATTTGTAAGGATAATTGATTTTAGTTCATCTATCGATATATCCAGAACAGAAGCAACTTTCTCGTAAATTACCTTGATATCCACATCTGCTCCATCAGTTTCAAGGAAAATCTTTTCCCTTGGCAGACTTTTCAATAATTTTGCCGATTCCGGACGAATCACAAAATCGAACCAAAAAGAGAGATACATCCCCTTAGATAAAAGCTGATTTGCCAGTTTCACATTACCCCTGAAACCATGTATCAGCCATTTCATTTTCGGGTGCAATTTTTTATGCACTGCAAACAGTTCATCCCAAGCCCTGACACAATGAATAACAATCGGTTTCTTTATCTCTTCCGAAATCGCTATCTGTTCTTCAAAGGATCTGCGTTGAAGCTCCGTGGCAGGCCCTCTGAGCTTATCAAAACCAGACTCTCCGATAGCAAACAGATTGGAAAAACCGGTTACAGCCTTAACGCTGTTTAATAATTGATCGTAATTATTGTTGTTGAGAAACCATGGATGAATACCAAAGGTACAGGCTTGCTCCGGAAAATCTTCAGGAGTTCTTTTTTCATGAGCCATCATGTTTTCTATGAAAAAAACACCTGAACCAGACTTGCCTCCATGAGTATGTATATCAATATAGTCGCCTGGATACGGAAGGTTCATCGCTATTATTTACCAATTACAGAAAGCCCTTTGTCGATCCGCTTAAGTGTCTCCTGCTTCCCGATCCAGCTTATTATGTCGAACATATGAGGTCCCCTTGATGCACCAACAATTACCAGCCTGAATGCATTCATAATTGCTCCGGTGTTATATCCTTTCTCCTCGATCCATGCCTTAACAACAACTTCTGTTCCGGCTGCAGAAAAGTCGTTGATCTTCTCCAGTAAGAATCTTAATTCCAGAAGCAGCGCTGCAGAATCCTCTTTCCATCGTTTTTTAATCACTTCCTGATCATACGTTTCCGGAGCTTTAAAGAAGAAATCAGCTTGCTCCCATATATCTTTTACAAAACTCACTCTTTCTTTCACAAGTCCCACCAGGGTCTCAAGGTCAACGATATCAACATGATATCCGCGAGCTCTCAGGAACTCCCTGAACTCAAGGGCAAGCTGAGTGTTAGTCCTGTTTTGAAGATACTGGTGATTGAACCATTTTGCTTTTTCAGGGTCAAACCGGGAACCCGACTTGCCAACTCTGTCAATTGAAAAGGTCTCTATAAGCTCTTCCATTGAAAAAATTTCCTGTTCTGTCCCTGGATTCCATCCCAATAATGCAAGCATATTTACAAATGCTTCCGGGTAATATCCTTCTTCCCGGTATCCTTTTGCTGTTTCGCCATATGGCCAGAAAAGGGGAAATACCGGGAATCCCATCTTATCTCCATCGCGTTTGCTTAGCTTCCCTTTTCCATCAGGCTTAAGAAGTAGTGGAAGGTGGGCAAACAGAGGTGGTTCCCAGCCGAAAGAACGATATAGCATAAAGTGAAGCGGCAGTGAAGGTAGCCACTCTTCTCCCCGGATTACATGACTTATCTCCATAAGATGATCATCGACAATGTTAGCCAGGTGATATGTTGGCATCCCATCAGATTTGAATAAAACCTTATCATCGAGGGTGCTGGTATTTACAACTATGTGCCCGCGGATAACATCATCAAAATGGATATCCTCATTAATCGGCATTTTGTAGCGTATAACATAAGGGTCTCCCTTATCAAGTTTTTCCTTCCAATCTGACTCTTTTAAAGTGACCGAGTTGTTCAGTTTTTCTCTTATTGCAGCATTATATATAAATGTATTGCCTGATTTTTTCGATTCGTTTCTTAGGGTTTCAAGTTGTTCAGGAGTATCAAACGCATAATAGGCATTGCCATTATCTATGAGTATATCAGCATATTGCCTATATATTGCCTTCCTTTCACTCTGCCGGTAAGGACCATAATTTCCTCCATCATTAATTCCCTCATCAACAATTATTCCGCACCATTTAAGTGACTCCATAATATATTCTTCGGCTCCTTCAACAAATCTTGCCTGATCGGTGTCTTCAATTCTTAAAATAAAAGTCCCATTATTTTTTTTGGCGAAAAGATAATTGTAAAGAGCTGTCCTTACACCGCCGATATGCAAAGGGCCTGTTGGACTTGGGGCAAAACGTACTCTTACTTGTGCCATAGAATGGATTAATAGGTTAAAAATATGAGCAAAGATAGACAAACCCGATTACATATAATACTATTACGAAAATCAGGATTTGTACAATAGATTTGTATTAATTTAGCAGCATTAAAAAAATTAAAGCTACTAAAGTCATTATGAAGAAGATGAAAGCTCTTGTAAAAGCCAGGCCTGAGAAAGGATTATGGATGGAGGAAGTTCCTGTTCCTGAACCGGGCCTTAATGATGTCATTATAAAAGTGAAGAAGTCTGCAATATGTGGTACCGATCTCCATATTTATGAATGGGATGCCTGGTCACAACGAACCATCAAAACACCGATGATAATTGGTCATGAGTACATGGGGCATATTGAAAAGATGGGTGCAGGAGTAACTAACCTCAAAATCGGCGAAAGAGTTACAGGAGAAGGCCACCTGGCTTGTGGTCATTGCCGTAACTGTCGTCGGGGGAAGGAGCATGTATGCGAAAATACAGTCGGTATCGGAGTCCATATCGATGGATCATTTGCCGAATTTGTAAAGATCCCTGCAAAAAACGTAATACCACTCGATCACAGAATCCCTGATGAGTGGGCTGCAATAATGGATCCGTTCGGAAATGCAACTCATACCGCTCTGTCATTTCCTCTTCTCGGTGAAGATGTACTGATTACAGGGTCAGGGCTTATTGGCAGTATGGCTGTTGCTATAGCAAAATTTGCCGGGGCAAGATTCATTGTTGCCAGCGACCTGAGTGATTACCGCCTCTACATTGCAAAAAAAATGGGAGCAACCATTACAGTAAACCCGTCGAAAGGAGAAAAAATCTCAGATGCTGTTAAAAAACTTGGAATGAGAGGATTTGACATCGGAATGGAAATGTCGGGGTCGCCAAAAGCATTCGTTGAGATGCTCAACAACATGTACAATGGCTCAAGCATCTCATTGCTTGGAATACTCCCTTCAAACTTCGAAGTTCCGTGGAGTGATATCATTTTCAAGGCAATAACCCTGAAAGGAATCTATGGCCGGGAGATGTGGGAAACATGGTATAAAATGGAACAGATGATCATAGGAGGAATCGATTTGAATCCTGTTATCACTCACCGTTTCTCAATAGACGACTTTCAGAAGGGATTCGATGCCATGGAACAGGGGAATTGTGGTAAAGTAATTTTAAACTGGGATTGATTATGTATACAGATTATAAGAACCATCTTACCTCAGTTCTTAATGAAATAAAGGAAGCCGGTTTATACAAAAACGAGCGGATTATAGTTTCACCACAGGGGGCTGAAATTGAGCTGAATTCCGGACAGAAGGTATTGAATTTCTGTGCAAATAACTACCTTGGACTATCGAATAATCCATCACTGATTGAAGCAGCAAAAGCTTCTCTTGATGATCATGGATATGGAATGTCATCAGTAAGGTTTATCTGCGGTACAACCGATCTTCATAAAGAGCTTGAGAAGAAAATTGCTGAGTTCTTCAATACTGAAGATACAATCCTTTATGCTGCCTGTTTTGATGCTAACGGAGGAGTTTTTGAACCACTCCTCACAGAAGAGGATGCAATTATTTCCGATGCCCTGAATCATGCTTCAATAATTGATGGGGTTCGCCTTTGCAAAGCTCAGCGTTTCAGGTATGAAAATGCCGATATGGACGATCTGGAAGCACAACTGCAACTTGCCCAGGAACAAAGGTTCAGGCTTATCGTAACCGATGGCGTTTTCTCAATGGATGGTAATGTAGCTCCTCTCGATAAAATCGTGGCTCTTGCAAATAAATACAATGCCATGGTGATGGTCGATGAATCACACTCTGCCGGAGTTGTTGGAAAAACAGGAAGAGGAGTTACTGAACTATTTAATATTACAGGAAAAATTGAAATCATAACCGGTACTCTCGGGAAAGCTTTCGGTGGAGCTATCGGTGGTTTTACTACCGGGAAAAAAGAGATAATCGAAATTCTGAGACAGAGATCACGTCCTTACCTGTTTTCAAATTCAATACCTCCCATGGTTGCAGCTGCTGGCATCAGGATGGTTGAAATGATGACCGAAACCAATGTGCTTCAGGACAAACTTCACTGGAATGCTGAATATTTTATAGCCGGCATGAAAAACCTGGGGTTTGATATAAAGCCCACAAAATCTGCTATTTGTGCAGTTATGCTTTATGATGCCAAACTTTCGCAGGAATTTGCTGCAAAATTACTGAAGGAAGGAATTTATGTTATCGGATTTTATTATCCTGTTGTACCAAAAGGTCAGGCAAGAATAAGGGTGCAGCTCTCAGC
>JBAWXY010000053.1:0-14581 GCA_037143835.1 Bacteroidota bacterium | reverse complement strand
GGAGGGGAACTTTCATAAATTACTTTTTACTTTTTGCATCAAATGCCATAGCATAAAGCTTCATCTGACGTACCATTGAAAGAAGTCCGTTGGAACGCGTCGGAGAGAGGTTCTGCCTCAGTCCAATCTTTTCAATAAAATAGAGATCTGTAGATATTATCTCTTCCGGGGTCCGGTTTGAAAATACTTTTATCAGAAGAGCTACAATACCTCTTGTTATAATAGCATCACTGTCGGCAGTGAAAGTTATCATTTTACCATCATAATCAGGATGCAGCCATACCTTCGACTGACAGCCCTCTATCAGAAAATCTTTTACTTTGAACTTAGGATCAATAACCGGCAATTCCTTTCCCAGATCAATAAGAAGGTTATATTTATCCATCCAATCATCAAACAATGAAAACTCATCAATAATTTTATCCTGTACTTCGCTGATTGTCATATAATTTCTTTATGCAAACATACTAATCACCTTTTCAATTCCAACAGCAAGAGTGTCAATCTCATCATTTGTATTATAAAAACAGAGTGAAGCCCGTATTGTACCGTCGATACCATAACGGTCCATTACCGGTTGAGCGCAATGTGTCCCGGTCCTGACGGCTATCCCCATCTTGTCGAGGATCATACCGGCATCATATTGGTGTATATCTTTCAGAAGGAAAGAGATTATCGGAATCTTCCTGACAGAAGTACCATATATTTTTAATCCTTTTATCACTGATAGTCGGTCGGTTGCATACGAAAGAAGTTCTTTCTCCCTTATTGCAATATCTTCCTTTCCGATACTATTAACATAATCCAGCGCCCTGGCCAGACCAATTGCTCCGGTAAAGTTCATAGTTCCGGCTTCAAATTTAAAAGGAAGTTCGTTATAGGTAGTTTTTTCAAATGTAACTTTATCAACCATATCGCCGCCGCCCTGAAACGGGGGCAATTCCGAAAGCCATTTCTCTTTACCATACAAGATTCCGATGCCTGTGGGTCCGTATATCTTATGGCCGGAGAAAACATAAAAATCACAATCCATTGTTTTCATATCAACAACTCCGTGCTGAATACCCTGGGCCCCATCAATGAGAACCGGTACATTAACAGAATGTGCAGCAGCAATTATTTCATTTACAGGAAGAACTGTTCCAAGTGCGTTTGATACCTGAGTGACAGATACAAGTCTGGTCTTTGATGAAAGCATTTTCAGATATTCCTCTAAAATGATTTCTCCGGTATCATTAATAGGAATAACCCGCAAAACAGCACCTTTCCTTTCGCACATCATCTGCCATGGAACAATGTTGGCATGATGTTCAAGATGGCTTACGATTATCTCATCACCTGGTTTAATATATCGTTCACCGAAGGAGAAAGCAATGCCATTGATTGAACCGGTGGTGCCTGATGTAAAGACAACTTCTTCTCTTTTTCCGGCGTTAATAAATGACCTTACTTTTTCTCTTGCATTTTCATAAGCTTCAGAAGACATGTCGCTTAAAAAGTGGACCCCCCTGTGAATATTGGCATTATATGTTGTATATACTTCAGTTACAGCATCAATAACACATTGAGGTTTTTGGGTAGTGGCACCATTGTCAAAATAGACAAGGGGGTTGTCGTAAACTTTCCTGTTCAGAATTGGAAAATCGGCTCTTATTTCTGCTATATCTTTCACTTTGTTTTCAGATTATCCACACTTAACCAAACAACTGGCGCACCGTGAAAGTTCTCCTTTCAGCCGCTGCATCACCAGGTTATCCATCCTTTCCCGAAGAGCTTCAATTTTAATATTCTGTATTACTTCGTGGGCAAATCCGAACATAAGCATAAGCCTAGCTTCACGCTTATTTATTCCCCGCGACTGGAGATAGAACAGAGCATCACCGTCGAGTTGGCCAACCGTTGCTCCGTGACTGCATTTTACATCATCTGCATATATTTCGAGTTGTGGTTTGGTGTCCATCTTTGCATCATCGGTGAGAAGAATGTTATTATTTTTCTGGTAAGCCAGGGTGCCTTGGGCATCCGGTCGTACCAGAATACGGCCGTTAAAAGCGCCTGTCGACATATCATCGAGCACTCCCTTAAATAACTGGTTACTTGTGCAATGCGGAAAAGCATGATCAACATTCACAAAATTATCGATATGCTGCCATTTGTCAGCAAGGAACAGGCCGTATGAATAGCTCTCTGCTCCTTCACCTCCAAGGTAATGATATGTACTGTTCCTGATAAGCCCCCCATGAAGCGTCATGTTATTTGAAGAGGCGACACTGTTTTTCTCCTGATGGATAAATGTATGGGTTATCTTACATGCATTATTATGTTCATTCTGCACTCTTATAATGTCGAAATGGGCGTTTTCGCCAACAAATACCTCTGTTACTGCATTGGTCAGAAACTTTTGTGGAGAGAGTGTGTGGTCGCAGATTATGAGTGAAAATTCTGCGTTTTTCTCCACAATTATAAGGTTCCTGTGCTGGTTAAACATATCCTCATCCGAATAAACAAGATCGACGATCTGAACAGGTTTCGTCAGAGCTACTCCTTCCGGCACATATATAAAAACACCGTCCGAAGCCATCGCCGTATTCAGATGTATGAGTCCGTCGGTTTCGCTTTTAGCATATTTACCATAGTGCTTTTCAATTTTATCAGGGAATTTTACTGCTGCTTCATTAAGACTACCTATCCAGACCCCACTGGGCAGCTGACGAAGTTTTTCGTTTATCGTCGGATAGAATCCATTCAGTAAAACAATTCCATGTGTATCAAGGTCAGCTACATCACAACGGAACTCCTCAGCTTTGACAAAATCCGATGTTACCGGCATAAAATAGCTCTTGTAATCGTGGTCAAAAAAGATATTGAGGTTGGTATACTTATAGGCTTCATTCTTCTTTGTCGGGATACCCAGCTCTCTGAATTTCTCAAAAGCTGCCTCCCTGAAAGAATTAATATAAGGAGAAGAAATACCGGAAATCTTGTCAATATTTCCCTTATAAAGCTCTATATATCTTTCTGCTACTTCAGATTTTCCGTTCATGCTATTATATTATTTTCGACCTCTTTTTTGATCCAGTCATATCCTTTTTCTTCCAGTTCAAGGGCGAGTTCTTTTCCGGCTGTTTTAACTATCCTTCCATCGTAAAGAACATGAACCACATCCGGTATAATGTAATCGAGCAGCCTCTGGTAATGAGTTATAACGATGAATGAATTATCGGGACGCTTAAGCTTATTAACTCCGTTAGCCACAATACGTAAAGCGTCGATATCGAGGCCAGAATCAGTTTCATCGAGTATAGCCAGTTTTGGTTCGAGCATCGCCATCTGGAAAATCTCATTCTTCTTCTTTTCTCCACCTGAAAAACCTTCATTGACAGACCTGTTTGCCAGTTTAGAATCGATCTCAACCAATTCTTTTTTCTCGCGCATCATTTTAAGGAAATCTGATGCTGAAAGAGGATCAAGTCCTTTATGCTTACGATGTTCATTAACAGCTGTTTTCATGAAATTCACCATACTTACCCCGGGAATTTCTATGGGGTACTGAAATCCGAGGAATATTCCCTCTTTTGCACGGTCTTCTGCAGCCATTTCGAGCAGGTTCTTCCCGAAATATGTAACAATTCCTTCGGTTACTTCAACAAACTCACGGCCTGCAAGAACTGCAGCAAGAGTGCTTTTCCCTGATCCGTTCGGACCCATTATTGCATGGATCTCCCCGGGTTTAACCTCAAGACTAATTCCTTTTAATATATTCTTACCTCCGATTGAGGCTTTTAAATTATTTATAATCAACATGATATTTTCTTCTTACTTTTATCTTTATACTTTTGTCTTTTATCTTCACTACCCTACACTGCCTTCAAGGCTTATCTGAAGAAGCTTCTGAGCTTCAACAGCAAATTCCATTGGCAGTTTATTAATTACCTCACGTGCATATCCGTTCACAATAAGACCGATTGCATCTTCAGTTGAGATACCTCTCTGGTTGCAGTAAAAAATCTGATCCTCACCTATTTTTGAAGTTGTTGCTTCATGCTCAACAATGGCGGTCTGGTTATCAACCTCAATATAGGGAAAGGTGTGAGCTCCGCATTTATCGCCCAGCAATAACGAATCGCACTGGGAAAAATTCCTTGCATTTGTTGCATTTTTTAAAACCTTAACAAGCCCCCTGTAGCTGTTCTGCCCTTTTCCGGCGGAAATCCCTTTTGAGACGATTGTGCTTTTTGTATTTTTTCCGATATGGATCATCTTAGTTCCTGTGTCGGCCTGCTGGTGGTTGTTTGTAACAGCAACCGAATAAAACTCACCTGTTGAATTATCTCCGCGCAAAATACATGAAGGATATTTCCATGTAATTGCAGACCCGGTTTCGATCTGGGTCCAGGATATCTTTGAGTTCTCTCCCTTGCACATTCCTCTTTTAGTTACGAAATTGAAGACCCCTCCTTTTCCTTCCTTATTTCCGGGATACCAGTTCTGAACAGTGGAATATTTCACTTCGGCATTTTTTTCTGCTATTATCTCAACTATTGCGGCATGAAGCTGATTTTCATCCCTTGAGGGAGCGGTGCAACCCTCAAGGTAACTTACGTAGCTTTCTTCATCAGCAATAAGAAGTGTCCGTTCAAACTGACCGGTATTTGCCGAATTGATTCTGAAATAAGTTGAGAGCTCCATCGGGCATCTTACACCTTTTGGAATATAACAGAATGAACCATCGCTGAAAACGGCTGAGTTAAGGGTGGCAAAAAAATTATCGGTATATGGAACTACCGAGCCCATATATCTTTTAACCAGGTCGGGGTATTCTTTTACGGCATCACTGAACGAGCAGAATATTATCCCCATTTCAGCAAGAGTCTCCTTAAAAGTTGTCTTAACCGAAACACTGTCAATTACAGCATCAACAGCTACTCCGGCAAGATGTTTTTGCTCATCAAGCGGTATTCCGAGCTTATCGAATGTTCTTTTCAGTTCGGGATCAATATCATCAATACTATTAAGGGTTGGTCTTTGTTTCGGGGCGGCATAGAAGATAATGTCCTGATAATTAATAGGTGGTATTTTAAGATTTGGCCACGTTGGCATTTTCATTGTCAGCCAATGGCGGTATGATTTCAGGCGGAATTCAAGCAGCCACTCAGGTTCATTCTTCTTCCCCGAAATAATTCTTACCACATCCTCACTAAGTCCTTTAGGGATCCGTTCCATTTCAATATCGGAATAGAATCCATATTTATATTCGCCTGAGGTTACGTCACTTAATATCTTATCCTGATCCTTTTCCATCTACTTGTTTATCAACAGTATTAATCTATTAATAAGAACAAACCTGAAATCCTTTTGTTGTTTTGCTAATTATATTTAATCTAAATAAACATGCAAAAGTATAAAAAATATAGGATTTGTGACAGAATCTTTGCAGAAAATTGATTGATGAGAAGTGTTCATTAAAGAATGTAATTGATGATTTTTTAATGTACGAGGAACACAAAAATATTTTTAAATTGCCGCCTCATTTAATTTTCAACTTGATTATTAATGCTAAAACTGAGTAAATGAAGAATTATATTAAATCGCTTGTTATCAGTAACAGCAAGAAACTGTTCATGTTATCCTTAATTTTATTCTCGCCATTTTGCCTGTTTGCTGCAGGAGGAGATGTCCCGGCAGTCGGACCAGTGAGGGTTGAGTTTATTATCTTTGGATTAATTCTTCTCGGGGTTGCATTGTTTCACAAACAGACCTTTTGGGTTGCTGTAATAGGACTTACTGTATTGCTGACTTTCAAACTTGTTTTTGATCCCGGATTTCATCTCATCGAACACTTTTTTGGACAGAATCCATTTGGCGAACAGATTATGGACAAAGGTTTACGTCAGGGGGAATGGGGTATAATCCTCAACCTTCTGGGTTTGTTACTGGGCTTTTCAATTCTTTCAAAAATATTTGAAGAATCAGGCGTTCCGGATGTTTTGCCAAGATTTCTTCCTGATGACTGGAAAGGTCCTTTTATACTTTTAATTTTCGTATTCATTCTATCATCGTTCCTCGATAACATTGCTGCTGCTCTCATTGGAGGAGCCATTGCTATTGTTGTATTCAAAAATAAAGTACATATCGGGTATATTGCAGCTATTGTTGCTGCCAGTAATGGAGGCGGCAGTGGAAGCGTAGTCGGGGATACCACTACAACAATGATGTGGATTGACGGGGTCAGCGCATTAAATGTTCTACATGGATTCATAGCAGCCGGGGCTGCATTATTATTTTTTGCGTGGTTTGCATCACATCAGCAGGACAAATACCAAAGAATTCAAAAGGATTCTGATTTATCTGTAAAGATTGATTGGGTAAAGATATTTAACGTTGGTCTTATCCTTGCAGGTGCAATTATTTCAAATATACTTTACGATATGCCCGCTTTGGGAGTATGGATAGCAATTGTTATCGGCGCACTTCTCAGGCCCGTCCCATGGAAAGAAATCCCCGGAGCAATTAAAGGTACTATATTCCTGCTCAGTCTGGTAACGTGTGCTTCGATGATGCCTGTAGAAGAACTCCCTGATGCTTCATGGGTTACCGCCCTTGCCCTCGGATTCCTTTCGGCAGTATTTGATAACATACCTCTTACCAAGCTTTGCCTCGATCAGGGTCATTATGACTGGGGAATGCTGGCATATAGTGTCGGATTCGGCGGGTCAATGATATGGTTCGGATCATCGGCAGGAGTGGCTATTACCAATAAATTTCCTGAAGCCCGTAATGTCGTTCTTTGGGTTAAAAACGGCTGGCATGTAGCAGTGGCATTTGTAATAGGGTTCTTTGTGTTGTACTTTATTATGGGATGGGAGCCTGCAGATAATAATGAACATAAAATAATCAATTGTCCTGTTCCCGGTTGCCCTATGGCGAATAAAGGAGAAACGGGAGAAGTGCCAGGAACGGCGAATTATCTTGAGTTGGTTAATTGAATTTTGAACAATTGAACAATTGAATTAAGAAGTAAGAAATATATAATTCTGCATTCAGAATTCGTTGTTCTTCATTCTGACTTCAAAAAATCGACTTAGTAAAAATAGACTACTTACTTTCTTTATATTCCTTTAATAAAGATTGAAATATCTCTTTTACCGAAGAAATTTTAGTTGCCCTGAAAGCGTTTGATCCGGCAAATGCATAGCCGTTTTCGAAATTCCCCTTAAGTGCATTAATAAGTGCAATTATTATACAGTATGGACTTTTTGATATATCACATGTCTTGATACATTTGAAAGGACATTTTTTCGGTTGCTTTTTACCCTCTCTCACTTTGGTAATAAAGTTGCTTAGTATAGCCCGGCCCGGCATACCGACAGGACTTTTAATAATTTCAATATCAGAACTTTCAGCATCAATATAAGCCTGTTTGAAAGCAGGTGATGCATCACATTCTTCAGTTGTTACAAAACGGGTAGCCATCTGAACTCCCGATGCTCCCAGATTCAGAATATTATGAATGTCTTCGCCGGTGTAAATACCCCCGGCAGCAATAAGCGGGATTTTTGTATCATACTTATCCTCAAATATTTTCAGTTCGCTGACGATTTCCGGGACAAGCTTTTCAAGAGAATAATCAACATCAAATATCTGTTCTTCTTTAAAGCCCAGATGTCCACCTGCCTTAGGACCTTCCACAATAACAGCATCGGGCAGATAATCGTAATTGGCTTTCCATTTTTCACAGATAATCTTAGTTGCCCTTGCCGATGATACTATAGGTATAAGCTTTGTGGTACTGTCTTTTTTCAAAAAAGACGGCAGATTGAGCGGAAGGCCTGCTCCGGCTGTAATTATATCGACCTTTTCAGAGATTGCCGTTTTAATCATATCGGTAAAATTGGTCATTGCAACCATAACGTTTACACCGATAACACCTAATGTCTTTTCACGTGCCTTGCGTATCTCTTCTTTAAGTCCATATATGCTGGCTTCAAGAAAATCAGATGAAAAATCTTTGTACAAGAGACCGAGTCCGGCGCTTGAGATAACCCCTGCTCCACCTTCGTTTGCGACAGCAGAAGCAAGTCCTGAAAGAGAAATTCCCACTCCCATTCCACCTTGTATAATTGGTACTGCTATTGTAAGATTCCCAATTCTTAGTCCCTTCATTTTGAATTTTTTAAATATTTTGCAAATGTAGGTAATTACACCGATCTGGAGCAGGAAAGGAGATATTTAACATATATTAAGGTTCACAATCTGTAATTCTGGTCCAATAATTGATGTTTTAAGCTTGAATAAAAGTCTTAACTTTATCTTGTTAATTTTAAATATGGATGATGAAAAAACTTATTATCACTTCAATATTCCTCCTTTCGGCTGTTCTTAATCTTACAGCCCAAACTGAAAAGGAGATAAAGGCTGAAATAAAGCATGTTACAGTTTTTCCCGACCGGGCACAAATTGATCATGAGGCATCCGTTTCGCTATTGCCAGGGAAAACTATCCTGAAACTTTCAGGCCTTTCGCCTTATATTGACGTGCAGAGCATTCAGGTCAAAGGATTTGGAGAATTCACTATCCTCTCTGTCAATCACCAGAATAATTATCTGCAGAATCTTGAAGATGCCCCGGAAGTAAAGAGTATTAAGAGTCAGATCGAGGCTCTTCAGATTAAAGTAGAGGATGAGAAGGCTGCCATCAGAATTCTTAAGGAAAAAGAGGCTTTCCTTGTTGCCAACAGGGCCATTCTTGTGAAGGAGGCAACATTTACGATCGAACAACTTAAGAGTGTTATGGATCTGTATACCAATAGCATGGATCAAATCACTATGACATCACTGAAAAAAGAGCGCTTGATAAAAGATTATGAAAAGCAGATAATTGCCCTTCAGCAGCAGATAGCCGAAAAACTTGGAAAACAACAACTTCCTTCTGGTGAGATTTCTGTTACCATCACCTCTGAAAAACAGCTTTCCGGAAAATTCTCTTTCAGTTATGTTGTTACAAATGCCGGGTGGTATCCTTCATATGATATCAGGGTTGATGATATTAAAAATCCTGTTACAATTTTTTACAAGGCCAATGTTTTTCAGAACTCTGGAGTTGCGTGGAAAGATGTTAAGTTAAGTTTCTCAAACGCCACGCCATGGGTGGCAGGGGATATCCCTGTTTTATATCCATGGTTTGTTGATTATTATTATCCTGCCCCACCAATTCAAAGAGGTAAGATTGCAGGTGTAAACCGAAGCGATGCTCCTTTAATGATGGAAATGGCTGCTGATACTAAAATGGAAGCAAAGGCGATGGAAGCTGCCCCGATATCAGTTGAAAAACAGGTTGGAGAGACAACAATAACATTTGACATTGCCATCCCCTACTCTATCCCATCTGATGGTAAAATACAGACAGTTGAAATTCAGCGTCTTACAGCTCCGGCTGATTACAAATATGTTACCACGCCAAAGTTGTCGCCACTGGTATACCTGACAGCAAATATTACCGACTGGGCAAAATTAAGTCTTCAGAGCGGAGAGGCAACCCTCTATTTCGAGAATTCGTTCGTCGGCAAATCATACCTGAATGTTAACCAGCTAACAGATACTCTTACAATATCCCTGGGAACAGATAACAGTATCCTGGTAAAAAGGGAGAAACGCAAAGATTTCACAAGCAAAAAGGTAATTGGTACGAACAAGACAGAGACTTATTCATTCCTTCTGACAATCAGGAATAATAAAGCAAACCCTGTTAAAATAACTCTTAACGATCAGATCCCGGTTTCATCAAACAGCGGCATAACAGTTGAAACTATTGAATTATCGGGTGGCAGCCACAACGCACAAACAGGTGAAATCAAGTGGGATCTTGAAATAAAGCAGCAGGAAACTAAACAGATTGTATTAACTTATTCAGTCAAATATCCGAAAGATAAAACTGTTATTCTTGAATAAATAATTAATGGCAACGTAAAGGTCCTTACCTGGCCCTTATGATTCCTCTTTCTGATTTTCGTATGAATTCCAGAATATAATCCCTGTCAGGTGATGGTTTGAATTCCTTTTCAACATTATCAAGAGCCTGTGAAATATTCATGCCGTTCTGATAAATAACTCTGTATATATTGTGAATCTCGTCAATTCGTTTCTTTTCGAACCCACGCCTGGTTAGTCCGACTGAATTTATTCCCAGATAAGAGAGCGGGTCGCAGTCTGCTTTAATAAATGGGGGAACGTCTGTTCTCACTTTTGCACCGCCACCTAACATTACATGAGCTCCGATATGCGTGAACTGGTGAACCAAGGTACCTCCGCTGAGAATAGCCCAATCGTCAACTTTCACTTCACCGGCCAGACCGCTGAAATTCCCGATAATACAGTTGTTCCCGATAGCACAATCGTGACCAATATGAGCATAAGCCATTAAAAGACAACCGTTTCCAACAACTGTCTCACCAACGGCGGCAGTACCACGGTTTACTGTAACACCTTCTCTTACAGTTGTGTTATCCCCGATTTTAGCGGTAGACTTCTCCCCTCTGAACTTAAGATCCTGAGGGATACCTGAAACAACTGCAGAAGGGAATATTCTGCATTTTTCCCCGATTCTGGCGCCATCCATGATTGTTGCATTGGGGCCAACCCACGTTCCGTCACCAATTACGACATTTCCTGCGATATAGGCAAAAGGTTCAACTGTAACATCTTTACCTATTTTGGCATCGGGATGGATAAAAGCTAAATTTGAGATCATTAATCTTTTATTTATTTTTTACTATCTGAGCAGTCATTTCTCCTTCTAAAACAAGTTTGTTCCCTACAAACGCCTGACCGAACATCGTAACTATCCCTCTCCGCATAACGTCGGCCAGTTCCATTTTTAATATCACAGTATCTCCGGGAACAACTTTTTGTTTAAACTTAAGTTTGTCAATCTTAAGAAAGTAGGTAGAATATTTTTCAGGATCTTCAATAGTACTCAGAATAAGCAATCCGCCTGTCTGTGCCAGGGCTTCAACCAGCAGGACTCCAGGCATGATAGGTTCATCCGGAAAATGACCCTGAAAAAATGATTCATTGAATGTAACATTTTTGATACCCACAATTGAGGATTCATCAAGAGAAATAATTTTGTCAACAAGCAAAAAAGGAAACCTGTGTGGCAACCGTTTTTTGATCTCTTCGACAGTAAAGACAGGAGGTTGTGAGGGATCATAGACAGGAATATCACGTTTTGAAAGAATTTTCTTAATCTCCTGTCTCATGATTTTTGCCAACCGTGTATTAGCAAAATGGCCGGGGCGGGTTGCCACAACTTTGCCTTTTATCGGATGACCGACCAGTGCCAGGTCACCCACAATGTCGAGAAGTTTATGACGTGCCGGCTCATTTGGGTAACGCAATTCGGTATTATTAAGTATACCTGCGATATGTGTGCTGATGCCGGGACGGTTAAAGAGTTTGGCAATACGGTCTATTTCAGACTGTTCAACCTCTTTTTCGAGTATGACAATTGCGTTATCGAGATCACCGCCCTTTATAAGTCCCTTTTTAAAAAGGGGCTCCAGTTCATGAAAAAATACAAATGTGCGGCTTCTGCATATCTTCTCTTCAAAATCATCAATTGTATCAAGAATAGCATACTGGTTTCCCAGTATCCTGGAATTATAATCGATAAGAACATTTACGCTGAAATGATCATCGGGATAAACTATCAGGTCCACTCCATGTTCTTCATCAGAGAAGGTGATCTTTTGTTTGACAACAAAGTAATTTCTATCTTCTTTCTGCTCAACGATACCTGCTTCCTTAATTGCTTCAACAAATTTCCATGACCCGCCCCCCATTATCGGTGCTTCAGTTCCATCTAACTCAATCATGGCATTATCAACACGCAAACCATGGAATGCGGCCAGAACATGCTCAATAGTTGATACAGAAGCATTGTTCTGCGCCAGGGTCGTTCCCCGCGATGTATCTGTAACATGTTCCGCCAGGGCATCAATTATAGGTTTCCCCGGAAGGTCCACTCTGCAAAATTTATACCCATGATTTGCCGGAGCCGGTTTAAATGTTATTGTTACACTAATTCCGGTATGCAACCCTTTCCCGGTAAGGCTTATTTCCTTTGCAAGTGTCCTCTGCTTTTCACTCATCAGTGTCAAATATTAAATTAAGATTCCGGGTACAAAAAAAATAAAAATATTTCGAACAATCCAATAAATTGTCCTATAACTAAGTTTATGACAACTTATTCAGTTTCGACCGCAATGCAAAACTACTTCTTTTTCAGGGACTCTATCTCTTTTTCCAGTACATCAATTTTTATCTTCATCTCTGGTAATTTTTTAAAAATCACTGAAGATTTAAGAAACTGTTTATAATCGATTGCCGGCGAACCGAGAATGATCGTGTTTTCTTCTTTTATTTCTCCAAGGATTCCTGCCTGAGCTCCGATTTTTGTTCCGTTTGCAATCTTAATATGACCGGCAACACCAACCTGTCCTCCAAACATACAGTTCTTTCCGATTTTTGTTGATCCTGCAATACCTGTCTGTCCTGCCATAACAGTGTTCTCTCCTACCTCAACATTATGTCCGATCTGGATAAGGTTATCCAGCTTAACACCTTTACGTATTATTGTCGAACCCATTGTAGCACGGTCAATTGCAACATTTGCCCCAATCTCAACATGGTCCTCGAGGATAACATTACCTAACTGGGGGATCTTCATAAATTCGCTTTCTGATTGTGGAGCAAATCCGAACCCATCGCTTCCGATTACTGTTCCGGCATGTATTATACAACCTTCGCCGACAAGACAATCATGATAAATCTTTACTCCCGGATTAATCGTACAATTTTTCCCAAGTTTCGTGTTGTCGCCAATAAAAACATGCGGATAAACAGAGCATCCATCCCCTATAATGCAGTTCTCGCCGATATAGGCATATGGACCGATGTAAACATCTGAACCGATTTTAGCTGTTGCCTCAATAATTGCGGTAGTGTGAATTCCTTTCTTTCTTGGACGGGACTGATCGACCAGACGAAGAAGGGACGCAAAAGCCTCGTATGCATTTTCGACCCTGATCAGAGTTGCTTTTATCTTTTCTGACGGCACAAAATTCTTATTCACCAAAACGATTGATGAACCGGTTGAATAGATGTAATGCTCGTATTTTGGATTTGAAAGGAATGAAAGCGCACCTTCACTACCCTCTTCAATTTTGGCAACTGTATTGATTTTAATATCGGGGTTGCCTTCTATTTCGCCTTTTAAAAATCCGGCTATCGTTGCGGCAGTAAATTCCATGATATTTATGTATTAGTTATCGACATTCTTTTGGATAGCAAAGGAAGTATTTCGTCATCCTTTCTGACAGGAACCTATGGTCAAACATATCTGAAACAGTTGAAATATCAGATGTTTTTCCATTCTTGAGCAAAATTTTCACTTCAGGAGCATCAGGTGTATAAGCCAGATTTGAGATACTATTAGTAAAAACATAATAATCTTCCAACTCCGGACCCACATTCATCAAATCTCCTGCCAGAGTTCTAAGTTCCTTAACCCTGTTTTCAGGAAAAGGGTCATTCTGTAACTCAATAGCAAAGAGATCTCTTCGTGACAACCTGCCTGACAAATCTGAAAGAACCTTATCGGAATGATCGGCCCAGTATTTAGTTGAAACCAGGATATCTGTATCATCAAGTCTTGTAAAATTTGCAGCAATCAGGCCGGGGGTAAAGTTACCGTCATTGGTAAGATCGGCATGACCTATCTTATTGTAAAGAAAGAATCTGAGAGCAGGTGTGGCATACAGATCAACGCCTTCATTAGCAAGTCCTTTCGCGCGCTTAAGAATTTTAATAAGGAGGCTTTCGGATGAAAGGACCGTCTTATGCATGTATACCTGCCAGTACATCAGTCGCCGTGCAATCAGAAATTTTTCAAGTGAATAAATCCCTTTTTCATCAATGACAAGCCTATCGTCTACAACATTAAGCATTCTGATTATCCTGTCGGATCCGACTGCTCCCTCAATAACCCCTGTAAAAAAGCTATCTCTTCGCAGATAATCCAGCCTGTCCATATCTATCTGTCCGGAGATAAGTTCATGTAAAAATTTTCTGGGGTAGATTCCTCTGAATATTTCAATTGCAAGATCAAGTTTTCCTCCATATGTCTCATTCAGCATTCTCATGAGAAGAAGAGAAAGATCTTCATGAGTGATACCGTTAATTATCGCGTTTTCAAGAGCATGCGAAAAGGGACCATGTCCGGCATCATGCAACAGAATTGCAATGAAGGTGGCTTCTTCCTCTACCGGTGAAATAATAACACCCTTGCTTCTGAGTGTGCTGATAGCCGAATCCATCAGATGCAATGCTCCCAGACCATGCTGAAACCGGCTGTGATTTGCCCCGGGATATACAAAACTCGTCAATCCCAGTTGTTTTATATTCCTCAACCTCTGAAACCACGGATGTTCAATGAGGTCGAAAACAAAATCCCCCGGGATGCTGATAAATCCATAAACCGGATCGTTAATAATTTTTCGCTTATTTGTCAGATAAACCACCTG
>JBAWXY010000052.1:0-14835 GCA_037143835.1 Bacteroidota bacterium | reverse complement strand
CTCCACCGGTAAATTGATTGTTTTACATCACCAACAACAAGGTTATCAAAACCCTCTGCCATGCTGTTTTCGATTAATGGTCTGAAATTATTCCATTGTATGGTTGATGTGTCCTGAAACTCATCAATCATGAAATTTTCGTACCTGTTGCCCACTTTTTCGTAAATAAAAGGAGACTGATCCCCGCGGGTGATAAGGTTAATCAGTTCACCTGCATCGGATAGGAGAAAACTGTTTTCGGAGGTAGTTATAAGATGAACATTATGCAAAACATCTGATAAGATTCCGAGCGCGTAAATATTTGACAGAATAGCAGTTGCACTATTATATTCAACTACATTCCCATCATAATAATTAATTGCTTCTCTCAGGTTCTTATCCAGTCCCCCGGCAATTGCAGCCTGCAACTGTGCTGCTGTGGTTCCGGTAGACCACCGGGGAGGGTCTTTATCTATCTCACGGACGTAACTGTTCGGCTCCTTTACTGTTCCTGAAGCAATAGACCTGATGAATCCAGGTACACCCTGTCCTTTCCTGTAAAACATATCATCGGACAATTCAAATTTTGAAAATATCTCATCAGCTCTCTTCCCGTAATCATGCAACTGTTTCTCAAATGAAGAAGATATCGATTTGATCTTTTCTATATATTCAAGAAGAAATTTTTTATTTTCAAGATTTGATCGCTCATCGGTAGAGAGTATTTTGAATTTTTCTTTAAACAGCTCCTCCGCAAGTTTAATTATCGCATCTTTAAGATTCCAGCTCTTCTCTTCATCAATATTCGACATTGCATAGGTGGTCAGCCAGTTTTTAAGCTGATTGTCAGTTGCGGCGGAAGCTATCATCTCATAAACGGCAGAAGCAAGTATCGTACTATGATCCAGCTCAATATTAAATCCTGAATGGAGTCCGATCTCCCGGGCAAAAGCCCGCAGTATCTTCTGGAAAAAACTGTCGATTGTAGATACAGAGAACCGTGAAAAATCGTGCAGGATTGAATTGAGTATTTCTTTTGCCTCATTCCTGATCCACTCTTCCGTTTTATTTGTCTCTTTAACCAATCCGGGTAAATAATCTGAGTTTCCTCCGACTGCCATTTTGTGGAGATTATCAAGAATCCTGGATTTCATCTCAGCAGTAGCTTTATTGGTAAAAGTCACTGCAAGGATTCTCCTGTAGTTATATCTCGATTTAAAAAGGCTGGTAAGATAAATACCTGTCAGTTTGTAGGTTTTACCCGATCCAGCTGAAGCGCTGTATATGGTAAGAGTTCCTTTTCCCATGGTGGCTTAAAGTTACCGTTTTTTTACTTAGGGAATTTTGCTCTTGGGAAATAATTTTGAGGTTCACCAAAAGCGAGGAACTTAAACACCTGTAATGTGAATGATGCAGGTGAAACCAACGTCAAAAAAATTCAAATACACCAGGTGAGAGAACGGTTAAAAAAAAGAGGACTGAAATAATCCAGTCCTCTTTACGTGAGTCTTATTGATTAATTAACAGATATTTATACTAATAATCGGAAATATATAATCTGATAATTAATTTGCTTTCTTAAACCAAAGGAACCATGCCGGGCTATAATAACCAGCCGGTACGGCCGTAGGGTTATTTGCATCTGTCTTTGGTGGTATTGGTACAAGCAGGTCATTTCCTACTTTCCAGTTAGCCGGAGTCATAACTTTAGCTGCAGAGGTGGTTTTAAGTGCTGAAACAATTCTGAGCAATTCATCTGTGCTTCTGCCTACGTTCATCGGATAAAAATATATTGCCTGAATAATGTTATCAGGATCAATAACAAAAACCCCTCTTACATCTCTTGTTGAATTTGTTGCGGAATGTATCATACCATATTGTTTCGAAATAGCAACTCTTTGGTCATCAACAATTGGAAATTTAATTTTAACTGGCCCCCTGTTATTGAGGTTCAGACTTTCCATTGATTTTTTCCACTGAACATGTGTTTCGAGGGGATCGGTAGAGACAACTACAAGTTTAACGCCTTGTTTATCAAATTCGTCTTGCAAGTATGCCAACTCCAGAATCTCTGTAGTACAGACTGGTGTAAAATCCTGAGGATGACTGAATAAAATTTTCCATTTACGCATGAAATCAGAAGGAAAATTAATAGTTCCATTAGTAGATTCAGCTGTGAATGAAGGAGCGCTCTCCCCTATTAAGGGAATCCGGAAGTTTCTGTCTTCTTTTGGTTTTGCAACCTCATTCTGGGACCACAATTGTGTCACTGAGAAGGCTAGGGCAACAAATAATAACAATTTTTTCATAATGTTCTTTAATTAAAATTTAAACTCATATTTGTATTATGACAATTAAACACGATAGAAATAAAAATGTTCAAAACCAAAAAACAATTTTTTTAACGATTTTATTTAAACCCTTTTCTCCAAAGACTTAATCATACTATTTATCAATATGTTACCTCTTACAAAAAAAATAAATAAAATATTTTAAAACTTTTGGGAATCTTCAGGTAGACGATTTGTCTTATTCGTCATGAAAGAATTATCTGCGGAGCATAAAGACGTCGCGCAGCGACAGACAGACTTCTTTTATTACCTTTGCACTGTGAAGAAAAAAGTAGTTATCGGATTATCGGGTGGTGTTGACTCCAGTGTTGCAGCATGGGTTCTGAAGGAACAGGGATATGATGTTACCGGTCTGTTTATGAGAAACTGGCACGATACAACAGGGTTGCTTCAGAGCGACTGTCATTGGGAAGATGACCTGATGTTTGCAGAGATGGTTGCGAAGAAGCTTAACATTCCTTTTCACCAGGTTGATCTGAGCGGACCTTACCGGCAGAGAGTTGTTGACTATATGTTTGCTGAATATGAAAAGGGACGTACTCCCAACCCGGATGTATTGTGCAACAGGGAGATAAAATTTGATTCATTTGCTGAAGAGGCTCGCAAGATGGGGGGTGATTTCGTGGCAACCGGTCACTACTGCAGAAAATTTGAAATAAAATCAGGAGACAAAACTATTTACAGACTTCTTTCAGGAAAAGATAATAACAAGGACCAGAGCTATTTTCTTTGCCAGGTCAGTCAGGAGCAACTTGCGACAGCACTTTTCCCGGTCGGTGATCTGACTAAACCTGAAGTCCGCAAAATAGCTGACAAGCTGGGACTTGCAACGGCACAGCGAAAAGATTCCCAGGGTATATGTTTTGTTGGCAAGGTGCATCTGCCGACTTTCCTGCAGCAGAAGCTTGAAGCAAAGAAGGGAAATATAATAGAAATAGGAAATAAATTGATATTTCCTGAAATAGATAAAGGATTTCCTGATGGTAAAGTGCATGATGAGTTATTGTCGTCAATGACTGAACCTTTTAAATATAATCCAACATCCGGAAAGATAATTGGAACTCATAACGGAGCACATTTCTTTACCATTGGTCAAAGGAAAGGGATGAATGTCGGTGGACATAAAGAAGCCTTGTTCGTTATAGCCATTGATGTTGAGAAGAATGTCGTTTATGTCGGTGAAGGTCAATCACATCCCGGACTGAACCGTAAAGGATTGTTTATAAGGAAAGACGAAACACACTGGATCAGAACAGATATAAAGATGAAAGAAGGGGAAAGTCGTGATTATATGGTCAGGATAAGATATCGACAACCATTGCAGGGGGCTCGGCTCTACTGCCGGGAGAAAGGAATGTATATCATATTTGATAAGCCGCAGCGAGGAATTGCCCCGGGGCAGTTTGCAGCATGGTATGAGAGAGATGAGGTGATCGGGTCGGGGGTGATTGACAGGTAGCAGGCTGCAGGCAACTGGCTACAGGATCCAACTTTCATGAGATATGCTTATACGGAATTGCTCTGCCTTTGCCTGCTTACAACGAAAACACCCGCAAAAATGAGTAAAGCGGAGACAACCATTACAAGATCAATATGATCCTGTCCCATCATTGAAACGATATATGCTGCTATAATTGGCTGGGTGTAAGTATAGGTGCTGACAATAGTGGGACTAAGCCGTCTCAGGCCGAAGGAGAGAAAGAGATACCCAAGGTAAGTTGCAAAGACAACAACGAAACCTATTCCCAGCCAGGCATTTAAAGGTATTGATGACCAATCCATTGTGCTCCATTGGTTATATCCTGCCGGGATTGTTGTAAGCATTCCGAAAAAGAAGGTCCATTTCATAACTGTTACAGGATGATACTTTTCGAGCATCCTCTTAATAATTACTGTATAAAATGCCCAGCTGATAGAATTAACCAGGGTAAAAACATCTCCCAAAAAAGTAGAGCTTGCCAGGTCAGGAGTTCCATTCTGCAGTATTAACAATAATACCCCGGAAAGACCTATTGCAAGGCCGCTTCCTTTCAGGAATGTTATTCTCTCGTTCAGTATCAGTGCAGCAAAGACAAATGCGAATATCGGGTTTGTAGATTGAATTATTGCTGAGTTAATCGGAGATGTGAGATTCAGTCCTGCCAGAAAAAGTATCTGGTTTAAAACTACACCAAAAAAGGAACATCCGAAAAGAAATAATAAATCTTTCCGGTTGACAGGTTCTTTTGGCAGAAAAAGACTTGTGATCCAGAATAGTCCCGCTGTAAGGACACTCCTGAACGAAACAAGAGCAAGTGGTTTTATATGGTCAGGCATCACAGACTTGGCTATGGAGTAGTTAAGTCCGTATATTATATTGGCTGCCAGAAGTGAAAGGTGTGCCCAGGTTATTACCCGACTCTTATGCATACTCAGAATTTGAGTCGCAAAAGTAGTAAAAGCAGGATAACCTGCAAATTCAAACCATAATAATCCACATATAAAGAAACCTGACTATAGAAGACCAATTCATGAATTATGGATATATTTGAAAAAAATCTAAATGCAAAAGATATCAGTAATCAGTGGCGGTGCCAGCGGACTGGGATTGGAAATTGCTGAACTCCTGGTTAAATCGGGGAAAAATGTGCTGATCCTTGGCCGTAACAATGAGAAACTCGCATTAGCTTCAGCCAGACTTAAGAAATCTGAGAAACACAATTTAGTCGAATCGTTGATCTGCAATATAGGGAAAGAAGAAGACATCAAAAAAGTTGGTGAATATCTGACAAAAAAATTGCTTTCAGTTGAATATCTTTTCAATAATGCCGGCATGGGTCTCTTCACAAAAGCAGATACTTCAACATCGGCAATGATCGAAAAAGTCTTTGAAGCCAACCTTAAGGGGATGATCCTATTAACATCTGAAATTCTAAGAATTACTCCCGAAGAAGAAGAACTTACCATAGTCAATATTATGTCAACCTCTGCCCTGCTCGGAAGAGCGGAAGAGACAATCTATTGTGCCGCAAAATGGGGGGCCAGAGGTTATACCGAAGCGCTCAGAACTGAACTGAAAGGGACAAAACGGAATATTATTGCAGTATATCCTGGCGGCATGAGAACAGATTTCTGGAAAATTCCTGGTCAGAACCGCGATACAAGCAGCTTTATGGATCCGGCAGAGGTGGCAACGAAAATTGTAAATGCTGTTATCGTCACCGATAAGATGCTTGTTACGGATATCACGATTAACCGAAAATAAGGCGACAGGTAAAAAAGACTGCAAGACTGCAAGACAATCAGACATCAAGACAACCTGTTCTTATAGTCTTCGTAACCAAATTCCCTGATTAATTTGAATTTGCCATCCATCGTCCAGATGCCGATAGAAGGATGGTGCACACCGTTAAATGTGGTGGTTTTCACCATCGTATAATGGATCATATCCCGGAAGATCATCCTGTCACCTGGTTTAAGCTCCCTTTCAAATGACCATTCACCCATAACATCGCCCGATAAACATGAGTTACCTCCTATCCTGTAAGTTGGTTTTCCGGGAACCGGGTCAGTTGCACCTGCTATTTTAGGTTTGTATGGCATTTCAAGGCAATCAGGCATGTGGGCAGTAAAAGAGGCATCCATGATAGCTGTTTTAATGCCTTGATTTTCAACTATATCTTCAACTGTTGAAACTAATTCTCCTGTTTCCCATGCAAAAGCACTTCCCGGTTCAAGTATTACATGAAGACCGGATTTCTCACGGAATTTTTTAAGAATTTTTATAAGGTGAACAACATCATAATCTTTTCTGGTCATCAGATGTCCGCCACCCATATTGATCCACTTGAGCTGAGGAAAAAACTTTCCGAATTTAACCTCAACAGTCTCCAGGACTTTTTCGAGAGCATAAGAGTCAGATTCAAAAAGAACATGAAAATGAAGCCCTTCGATCTTTTCCGGTAAACCATCCTTCAGATCATCTGCAATCACACCCAGTCTGGACCCGCGAGAGCATGGATTATATAGCCCATGACTTACCTCTGAATATTCAGGATTAATCCTTAATCCGGTTGAAACTTTCTTCGAATATTTTTGCAATTCAGTCGAATATTTTCTGAACTGGTTTAGTGAATTAAAAGTGACATGAGAACTGAACTTAAGAATTGATTGAAACTCACTCTGCTTATATACAGGAGAATATGTATGAGCAGGAGAACCTATCTCGTCGAAACACAGACGTGCTTCGTCCATAGAACTTGCAGCAGCGCCTGAAATATATTCCCTGAGAATTGGAAAAACTCCCCACATTGCAAATCCCTTGAATGCAAGGATTATCTCAGCACCGGATTCTATTGATACCCGATTGATAAGAGAAAGGTTCTTACGGAATCTTTTTTCATCGATCACGTAACAGGGAGAGGGTAATATGTTGTAGTTAATTGGCAAGTATTATAGTATTAGGCGACAGGTGACAGGGGGATCTCAGGGTAATCACCTGTTGCCCGTAGCCAGTAGCCTGTAGCCTTTTTACAATTCAATATCCACATCATGCAGTTCCACCCATGGCAATCCCAGTCTGTAAAGCTCAGCCATAAACGGATCGGGATCAAAATCTTCCACATTAAAGACACCGGGTTTTTTCCAGATGCCTTTCAGATACATCATAGCGCCAATTGCAGCAGGTACTCCGGTTGTGTAGCTGACTCCCTGTGTTCCTGTCTCTGCATATGCTGCCTCATGACTGCAATTATTATAAACATAATATGTTTTTTCCCTGCCGTTCTTTATTCCTTTAATCCGGCATCCGATGGATGTCTGACCTTTATAGTTTTCACCCAGTTCTCCCGGATCAGGGAGGACGGCTTTCAGGAACCGGATTGGGACTATCTCCCTCCCTTCAAACATAACAGGTTCAATGCCTGCCATTCCAATATTTTGAATTACACGAAGATGGGTAAGATATTCCTGTCCGAATGTCATCCAGAACCTCGCCCGCTTAAGAGTCGGATAATTCTTTACAAGTGATTCCAGTTCCTCGTGATATATTACATAGGATTCCTTTGGGCCAATCCCGGGATAATTCAATGGTTTATGTATTTCATGGGGCTTGGTCATGATCCATTTACCGTTTTCCCAGTATTTGCCTTTTTGAGTAACCTCCCTGATATTGATTTCGGGATTAAAATTTGTGGCGAATGGTTTGCCATGATCGCCGGCGTTACAATCAACGATATCAAGGTAATGCAATTCATCAAAATGATGTTTTGCGGCATACGCTGTGTAAATTGAGGTCACCCCGGGGTCGAAGCCGCAACCAAGAATTGCCGTGATCCCAGCCCTCTTATACCTGTCGATATATGCCCATTGCCAGCTGTATTCAAATTTAGCCTCTTCAAGCGGCTCATAGTTTGCCGTATCAAGGTATGCAACACCTGTTTCAAGACAGGCATCCATAATATGAAGATCCTGGTAAGGCAAAGCAACATTTACTACGATATCAGGCTTAAATGATCTGATCAGTTTAACCAGTTGCGGAACATTGTCAGCATCAATCTGTGCTGTTTTTATCAGGCCTTTTCCAATTTTTTCAGCAATTGCATCGCACTTGGATTTTGTACGGCTGGCTAACATGATTTCTGTAAAAACCTCCGGCAGTGAAGCCATTTTATGAACTACAACCTTTCCTACTCCACCGGCACCGATAACTAATGCTTTTCCCATATATTCAATATTATTAACAGGTTAGCCAAGTAGCATATAGACATTCTGATTATATAAAAAAATTAAAACCTCATCAGTGTACCATCAACTTAGCTGATCCAAATATAAGATATAAAAATGACCAATCAATGAACTTTTATTATACAAAATTGTAATGACAAGCTTCCCTTTTAATTGAAAACAGAACAAAACTATTTCTGATTATATTTGTATCCTGAAAATTCCGGAACCTGAGTATGAAGCTGATCAATCCTTTGTTAATTCTACGGATATTAAGTACCATTCTGCTGATAGAGACAATATCCTATTTTTTCTGTTTGCCTGTTGTATTTATTTATAAAGAGTCTCCTTATCCATTCCTCTTGTCGGCTGCCATAACTATATTGATATCAGGAGTATTTTATTTTGTATCGAGAAAAGCTGATACAAAAAAATTCAGCAACAGGGATGGATACCTGGCAGTTACCCTATCGTGGGTTGTCTTTTCATTATTAGGAGCTTTACCTTATCTGATAAGTGGTACTATCCCCTCATTCATTGATGCATTTTTTGAATCAACTTCAGGCTTTTCCACAACAGGTTCTTCCATCCTGAAGGATGTTGAAATACTGCCCTACTCGATACTCTTCTGGCGAAGTCTTACCCACTGGATTGGTGGGATCGGGATCATAGTTCTGGTAATAATTATACTCCCTTCCCTGAGGGTCACCGGTTACCAGTTATTCAGTCTTGAATCATCTCTAAAAGAAAAGATTCACCCCAAAACCAAATCAATCGGATTCAGAATTTTGTTTATATACATTGGACTTACCCTTGCCGAAATAGTATTGCTGAATATAGGTGAAATGAACCTTTTTGACAGTATTTGTCACTCTTTTGGTACGATTGC
The DNA here is from genome assembly GCA_037143835.1 of Bacteroidota bacterium. Lineage (GTDB taxonomy): Bacteria > Bacteroidota > Bacteroidia > Bacteroidales > VadinHA17 > LD21. The sequence goes on along the minus strand of JBAWXY010000052.1, from coordinate 5,913 downwards.
TACCGGAGGTTTTTCAACTAAGAATATCAGCATGATGTACTATTCGCCTTACAGTCAATATATTGTTATGATTTTCATGTTTCTTGCGGGCACGAGTCAGGTTATTTATTACTATCTGATGAAATTTAACTTCAGGAAAGTCAGGCAAAATGAAGAGCTTTGGTTCTATATTGCTGTTGCTGTCCTGGCTGGTGCAATTGCTACAATAATTCTGCTTATTAACTCAACCAGAACATTTGAGGAATCATTCCGCGATGGTTTTTTCCAGATTATTTCCATTATGACCTGCACCGGATTTGCTTCAGCCGATTATATCCTCTGGCCTTTAACAGCTGTTCTGTTGATCTTTCTTATGATGTTTTCAGGTGGAAGTACCGGCTCAACGAGCGGTGGGATAAAGATGGCGAGACATTTAATTGTACTGAAAAATATTAAGAATGCTTTTCTCAAACTTAATCACCCTAAATCTATTTCATCCATAAAATTAAATGGGAAGAGCATCGCTGGAAATACCAACATTTCCATACTTTCCTTTGTTGTTTTGTATCTGTTTCTTTTTGTAATTGGAACAATTATAGTAGTTGTAACAGGTGTTGATCCGGTTACCGCATCCAGTTCAGTGGCAACATGCATGGCAGGAATAGGACCGGGTCTTGGTACTGTTGGTCCAATGAGCAATTTTGCACATATGCCTGAGGCAAGCAAAGTAGTTCTTAGCCTGTTGATGATTATCGGGAGGCTGGAAATTATTACTGTCTTCACTATTTTTACCAGGACATTCTGGAAACTCTGAGCTTTGAGGGGATACTGGGTGCTGGGTACTAGGTACTTGGTTAAAAAGAAACCAGATACAAATTTATTTCTTTTTATCGAATAATTTCCTGACATATTCTAGACTTTCCGATGTTCCAATATCACCCCAATAACCTTCATCATCTCTGAATGTAAATATATTGTGCTCAGCAGCAAGTTTGAGATACAGAGTTGTCATAGTGTATACACCTTCAGACATGTAATTAAATATCTCAGGTTCAACAATATGCATGCTGGAGAAAGCTATTTCAAAAAGTTCTTCTTCTGTCGCTGATGTAAGTATCTGTTCTCCAGTGGATCTGTTTCTCCATCCGCGGATCAACCCCAATCTATCAATAAGGTAAAATCTGTTTCCCGGACGGTTCCTTACTGCCAGAGTGGCAAGTCCTTTCTTTTCAAGATGGTAATTGTACAGAGCTGAGAGATCAAGATCAGATATTATATCAACGTTATAAATGAGAAAAGGGTCTTTATCAAAAAATCCTCTGGCTTTATATAATCCTCCGCCTGTTTCAAGAAGCATCTCTCTTTCATTCGAAACAGAGATTCTGAACCCCATTTTATTGAGCCTTTTTACCTCATCTTCAACCATATCAGCGAAATGGTAAACATTTATTATTATGTCGTTAAAGCCATGTGCGGAACATTTCTCAACTGCCATCTGAAGAGCAGTTTTCCCATTGATATCAACAAGAGCCTTAGGAATATTTTCTGTAATCTTTCCAAGCCGTTTACCTAGTCCTGCAGCAAATATCATTGCCTTCATCATCTGACTCTTATAAGATGTGTAAATTGGATAATCTTTGCCTTTTGCCTTTTAGTCAATTGACTTATTCTGGTCTAATTCATTATAAAATTTAAGACCAGGGATTAACCTGACAGTCTGAAATAATTCAGGAAGCGATATAGGAAGTTGTTCTGAATCAATTAACTGAATTAATAGCTTAACTGCCGGAACGATGCTGCCGGTAAATGTTGGTTTCTTCTCATACAATCCCCTGAATCCGAATGCTCCAAGGGCTTGCATAAGTCTTATCATACTGAAGCCGGCATAATAACCTCTGAATTTTTCCTTATTCTCTCCCGATACTGAACAGAAATTATTTATGTGGTAGTCAAGAAGACTCTGACGAGCCTGTTGAGGAATATAAGCTTTGGCATCATAAAGAAGTGATGCAACATCGTATTGAGGGGCACCTTTTCTGCCACCCTGGTAATCAATAAACCATGGTTCTCCTTCAACTATCATGACATTTGCCGACTGGAAATCCCTATAGAGAAAATAATCCTGTCCTGTTTCAAGAAGAAAATCTGCCAGCAGGTTAAAATCGTGTTCCAGTCTCCGCTCATTAAAAGGAACAGCTATAAGCTTAAGAAACATATACTTGAAATAATTCATATCCCACATCATCGACTGTCTGTCGAAACTTCTGTGAGGATAACAAAGATCAAGGTTTAGTCCGTCTATTCCTTTTATCTGGAAATGAATCAGTTTGTCGAGGATTTTTCGATATAAAATCTCCGCTTCCATATCAAAACCGTCACCGTCATGTTTTTGCTGAAGCCAGGTAAACAGATTCATATCGCCAAGATCCTGAAGAAAATAGATAAATTTTCCCGGAAGATATCCGAATATTTCCGGAACAGGAAGTCCCTTTGAAATGAAATGTTTTGTAAACCCTATAAATGCTTCGTTCTCTTCAAAGTTGGGATTATGTGCCCCGATAATGCTTTTGTTTCCTGCAGTTATTCTGAAATATTTTCTGTCCGAACCTGATCTTGGCAGTGCAGTAATTTTGATATCAGAATTCCCAAATAATTCTTTGTAACCAGCTGATATAATGCTTATTTCATCCATAAATATTTTTATCTTAAAATTTTTACCCACCCTTTACCCCTCCCGGGAGGGGAACTCATTTGGATTATCAAATAATGTTGCGTAAAAATAATAATTTAAGCTGATTTTAATCGTTTTCAACTGATTTCGCTGATTTCCGCAGATTGAAATGTATAATCTGAGATGATCTGTGCAATCTGCGGGAAATTTTGAAAAATTTTCATATTAAAAATATTACTTTTGAAATGATTCCAAATTTTGATTATTCCTTATTAAATTACTCTGGATCATGAATATAATAAAGTCAATAAAAGTATCATTTTTTCTTTCAGTTGCTTTTTTATCATTTACTGAAATGGTAGCACAGGGGGAAGATCCACCTTTTTTAAAGTATATGAATCATCCATGGGTTGATTCGGTGATGAATACTCTTACTACTGAGCAACAGATTGCACAATGCATTTGGGTTGCAGGTTATTCTAACAGGGATGTATCTCATGAAGTTGAGATTAGCGATATAATCAGAAAATATGGAGTCGGAGGCATTGTTTTCTTCCAGGGAACAGCTGCAAAACAGGCCGAATTGACTAATTACTACCAAAAAATTTCCAGGGTACCTCTGCTTATCTCACTTGATGCCGAGTGGGGTATCGGTATGAGGCTCGACAATGTTGAAAAATTTCCTTACCAGATGACTCTTGGTGCAATAAAAAATGACTCCCTGATATATCAGTTCGGGAAAGCTGTTGCTTCTCAGTTCAAACGTCTGGGTATGCAAATGAATCTCGCTCCCGTTGCCGATATTAATGTTAATCCCCGGAATCCTGTTATTAACTACCGGTCATTCGGTGAGAACAGGGATAAAGTTGCATTTAAAAGCATCATGTACATGAAGGGGATGCAGGATAATGGGATATTAGCTACTGCAAAGCATTTTCCGGGGCATGGCGATACTAACGTTGATTCCCATCTTGATCTTCCTTTAATAACACATTCCCGGTCCCGGCTCGATAGCATTGAGCTCTATCCCTTTCGCAAGCTTATAAGTGAAGGGACCGGAAGTATTATGACTGCCCACCTCAACCTGCCTTCGCTCGACACAACAACAGGGCTTCCCTCCACCCTTTCACCTGTTATTATTAAAGGCCTGCTTAAGGATGAACTTGGATTCAGGGGACTGATAATCACCGATGCGATGAACATGAAGGGTGTGACAAAGTTTTTTAAGCCAGGTGAAGCTGACGCAAAAGCCCTCGAGGCAGGTAACGATGTTGTTGAATTTGTTACAGATGTTGAAGCAGCTATCAAAGAAACTAAAAGCTACATCTTATTAAAAAAACTGACAAATGAGGATATAGCTCTTAAATGCAGAAAGATTCTGGCCGTGAAGTACTGGTTGGGGTTGAACAAATTGCAAACAATTAATAAAGAGAATATTGACAAGGAGTTATCTCCTATGACATCCAAAGCATTAATACGTGAGCTCTATGCAAATGCTTTGACTGTTCTCAATAACAATCAGAATATTCTGCCACTGAAAAACCTTCAGAGTATAAAGATTGCCACTTTAGCAATTAATAGAAACAGACTATCTTCATTTCAGCAAAGAATTGCAAAATATCATCCTTCCGACCATTTTTTTCTTGATCCTTCAAATCCTGAAGCCTGCACCGATCTGTTAAATAAACTCTCAGATTATGACATTGTTATAGCTGGTATTTTTGGTTTGGACCAGCGTCCTAATACAGAATTCGGAATAAAGCCAGGGATGAGTGATTTCATTGAAAAACTTGTTGGAAGTAACAAAACTATCATAATATGGTTTGGTAATCCATACTCAATTGATAAAATAAAATCCCTCCGGAATACGGATGGGCTCATTCTTGCCTATCAGGAGAATGAATACACAGAAGATCTTTCAGCTCAGCTCATTTTCGGAGGTATCGGTGCTTTGGGAGCTCTTCCTGTTACAATTAATGAAAACTGGCCTTCAGATTTTGGAATCATCACCCCCGGGAATCTCAGGCTTCAATACGGAATACCCGAAAGTGTAGGTATGTCGTCGGAAATTCTTAACAGGAAGATTGACTCAATAGTAAATATTGGTTTAACGGCAAAAGCCTTCCCGGGATGTGAGGTTATGGCCGCCAGAAAAGGTGTTGTGGTCTTCCGGAAGACTTATGGCTATCAGACCTATGATAACAGGGTTCCAGTTCTGGAAGATGATCTTTATGATCTTGCATCTATTACCAAAGTCTCTGCAACGCTACCGGGATTAATGCTTCTCGACACCGAAGGGAAGTTCTCTCCTGATGAGACGTTGGGGAATTACCTGCCTGAATTCAAACATTCGAACAAGGACAATATCTTATTAAGGGATATGCTGACACACCAGGCAGGACTTACCGCCTGGATCCCTTTCTGGAAAGAGACAGTTAAAAAAGATGGAAAGTTCAAGCGGAATATTTTTAATTCTGAATATGAAAAGAAATTTTCACTGGAAGTTGCTCAGGGACTTTATATCAACAAGAATTACAGGAAGAAGATATTTTCTGAAATTAAAAAGAGTCCGATTGGCGAAAAGAAATACCTCTATTCCGATCTTACATTTATTATTGCGCCTGAAATAATTGATAGATTATCCGGACAAAAATGGTACGATTTTGTAACATCCAATATTTATCAGAAAATCGGCGCATTTGATATCGGGTTTAATCCTTATCTGAAATACCCTTTAAGCAGGATTGTTCCTACTGAATATGATTCCCTGTTCCGGAAACAACTGTTGCATGGTACTGTGCACGATGAAGGAGCTGCGATGTTAGGAGGAATATCTGGCCATGCAGGGCTATTCGCAACGGCAAACGATCTTATGAAACTTATGGAACTCTATCGCCGTATGGGTGAGTATGGCGGGGAACAACTTATTGGCAGGGATGTTATGGAAGAATATACAAGGGTTCAGTTTCCGGAAAATAATAACCGGAGAGGTCTCGGGTTTGATAAACCTCTGCTCAATAACTCTGAACTGACACAAAAAGAGGCTTATCCGACAAAGAGTGCTTCACCTGAAAGTTTTGGTCATTCGGGATATACCGGTACGTTTGTATGGATCGATCCGGTTTATGACATTACCTATGTTTTCTTATGCAACAGGGTTTATCCTACAAGAAATAATAACCTCTTATCAGATCTGAATATCAGGTCGGAGATTCTTCAGGCGATTTATGATTCGATAAAGGAATAGGTGCAAGACTCAGGAG